>CAYJLQ010000237.1:0-2310 GCA_964370725.1 uncultured Treponemataceae bacterium | reverse complement strand
GACCAACGGGTTATGAGTCCGTTGCTCTAACCAACTGAGCTATAGGCCCGATTGTTTCAGTAGTCGATGCTACTTTAAGCAGAATACCATAAAATGGGGCTCTTGGTCAAGATGTTACACTAAGAGTTTCGCTATTTTCTTTTAAAGAGCTGTAATAAATACGACACTTAAAAAACATAAATAAAATGGTTACAATTGAAAACCACCATATAAAAGAAGTTTGAGTTGCAAAAAAGTTATACACCCCATGCAATAAAAATGACATCCAAAAAGCCCTTATAAAACTAAACTTATGTTTAAGACCCCAAACAAAATAACCAGAAAGCAAAGCACACATGGTGTGCACAACAACAGCAGTGAATAAACGTAGCAGTGTATCACCAAAGCCAGAAACTAAATACATAAGAGTTTCAAAAGATCCAACAGTACATCCAAAAACAAGGCAGGTAAAAACATAAAGACGTAGAGAAACAACCTTTATTGGGAAAAAGAAGATAAGAATCATTTTTACAAACTCTTCCACAAAGGCAAATAAAACAACAGATACAAGAAGACCTAAATATCCACTTAACATAAATGGAGAATGTTCAGAAATATCGTTAATAAAAGTTCTCACTAGAATTATTAAGCCTACTGCAAGTATACCAAAAACAAGAGCCTGTAAAGCATATAAAATTTTAAAATCTTTTATAAATACAAGACAAAGAGCGATGCCAATTAACAGAGGAACGAAGCATAGTGCTAGGGCTAAAAATAAGTTCATACTCTATAGTACCTCAATTACTTTATAATTGCAATAAACTACTATTCAAAAAGATGTATTTTTACTATAGTATACTTATGGATAAATGCATAGTATTAATTGGTGTTAAACATTCAGGCAAAACAACAACAGGTCAAGTTCTTGCAAATACCTTATCAATTCCCTTTTTTGATATTGACCATATAATCGAAAAACAGACAGGGAAAACATGTAGAGCGTTGTACTCAAGCGAAGGGGTAAAAGCCTTCCAAAAAGCTGAAACTGAAGCTTGCCAATTTTTTCTTGAAGCTTCTAAAAATGTAATCGATGGTAAAAATGGAATAAAAGCAATTGTTGCTGTAGGCGGAGGAATCTGCGATAATATTGCAGCAATAGAATTACTACACGATGTTGCAATATTTGTGTACCTTGAAGTTCCAAACCATGTAGCATTTGAGCGCATATTAGAAACATCAAAGGAATCAAATAGCATTCCTGCTACATTTATGAGTGCTGATCCAAAAAATGAAGAAGAAATGAGAGAAGTATTCTATGAACAATATCGAAAAAGAAGCAAAGAATACAATTCTATAGCCGACATAACAATTCATACAAAAAACATGAGTCCAGAAGAAATATCTTCCTTAATAATTACGCAAAAATCAAAAATAACAACGTAACAAAACATCAAAAACGTAACCAAAATAAAAAAGCAGTTTTTATGACCCTTAGGTATAAAAACTGCTTTTCATTTCTAAAACTAACTACAAACTAGCAACCGCATCCGCCGCCACAGCTTGAACAGTCTGATGGAGCACAGCCACCTTCAGAACCGCTAGATCCACAACCGCATCCGCCATCAGATGATAAAAGGGCTGCAATTTCATCTTTTGTAGCTTCACGCACAGAGTCAATTTTTACATCAAAATGAAGCGTTTGCCCTGCAAGTTCATGATTTGCATCAATAGTTACAGTGTCACCTTCAACTTTAGTAACAGTAACAATTCTAGGCCCTGCCTCAAATTGCATACCAACTTCAATCTCTGCATCAACTTCAAAGTTTGCCTTTGGAACTTCTACAACCAATTCATCAGAGTATTCACCATACCCATCTTCAGGTTTAATAGCAACAGTTAAACTGTCTCCAGCCTTCTTACCTTCAAGCTCTTTTTCTAAGCCTGGGATAAGGTTACCATAGCCATGAAGGTACTCTAATGGCCCCATGTCTTTTGATGTGTCAATCACATCGCCCTTTTCATTTTTTAGGGTGTACTCAATGTTTACAATCGAATCTTTTTTTATTTCCATATTATTTTAGAAAGCCTGAACGACTTCCGTTACCTCCTCAATTTCTTCTTTTAAGTAAGCCTCAATTCCTTGCTTTAAGGTCATTGTAGACATTGGACAGCCATTACAAGCTCCCAACAACTTTACAGAAACCTTACCTGCATCATCCACGCTCACAAACTCAAGGTCACCCCCGTCTTTTTGCAACTGCGGTCTAACAGCCTCTAGGGCCTCTTTTACTCTTTCTTCAAGTGACATATATATCTCCTATATTTATATTA
>CAYJLQ010000236.1:0-2312 GCA_964370725.1 uncultured Treponemataceae bacterium | reverse complement strand
CCAATACTATAAAGAATACAACTGCTTTTGCTTGTGCTTCTGCCATTTTATTTGCCGTGGCTGTATTAAAGATATTCATTGCAAAAAGTTGACTTGCTTTAACAGGTGTTTCTAAAAACCTTGTTGCAGGACCACCATTTGTAAGTGTAAAGTTCATATCAAACTGTTTGAATGAGTTTGTTAGCGTTAAGAACAATGAAATTGTAAACGCATTTGCCATCATTGGGATGGTGATTTTAAATATTTTTGTAAAATAATTTGCACCGTCTACACTTGCTGCTTCTAACATTGATGCTGGAATACCCTGTATTGCTGCAACGAATATAAGCATAATATAGCCTGCGTACTGCCATGTATTTACAAATGACATAACCCAGATTACTAAGTCTGCTCTACCTAGTAGTGATTCTTGTAATGCTGCAATATGTAATGAATTACCAATTCCTACAACTGCTTGGTTAAAGATGAACTGCCAAATATAACCGAGTACAATTCCCCCAATTAGGTAAGGAACAAAAAAACCTGCCCTATAAAAGTTTTTAAATCGAACTTTGCTCGTAACAAGAAGTGATAAACAAAAGCTTACCACATTTACAAGAATAATATTTATTACTGTATATGCAATAGTAATTAAAAATGAAAACAAAAAGTCTGGTTCTGAAAAAAGACCAAAATAATTTTTTAATCCTACAAAATTAGGACTTCGACTTATACCGTTCCAGTCTGTTAGCGAATAATATACCCCAAGAAAAAAAGGTATTACAACTACCATAACAAAGGCTAACACACATGGAGCAACAAATAGATAATTTGCTAACTTGTGCTTTTTTATCATAATTTCCCCCTTTTGAAAATATGATGTTTATGTGCAAAAGTTTTTATTTGCACATGATTTAACTAAGTATACTTTAGAAAGTATACTTAGTTTCATTCCTTATGCTTCAGGAATGTTTTCAATAGCTACTTTCATATCTGATATAAATTGATCTATTTGAGTTGGATCTTGTGCAAAAAGATCGTAGATAGGAGCAATTGAATTTAAGATATAGCCATCAGGCATCATTGAGAAGAAAACGCTGTAGTTTCCACCTCTTTGATTTGCTTCAGAGATAGCCTTACTGAGTTGGCCTGTAGGTTGCATTTCTACTGATTTGAAAGCTGGAATCATACCTGCTTTGTTTACCATATAGTCATGTCCTTCTGGTGAACTTGCTATTGATTCTAAGAAAGCAAGTGCTGCTTCTAAGTTAGGACTATCTTTATTTACAGCATAAAAACTTGGTGCAAAAATTGAAAGGCCTTCTTGTGGAACATTTGAAAATGCGTTAGGAGCATATCCAATTTCGAATGTTACACCTAATTGTGTCATGTTTGGGTCTACCCAGTTACCTTGGTGTAAGAAAGCTGTTTTTTGTTGAGCAAATGCGCCAACTTGGTTATCATAACTTCCGTTAGTTAAAATATTTCTATCTGCATATGTAAAAAGAAGTTGTAAGAATTGTGCATATTCTGTGAAACGTTCTTCATCAAATTCCCCTTCTAGAACAGCATCTACAACACTTGTATCGCCATATGCTAGACCATTACCGAGATATGTTGAGTAGTGATGTTGTCCTGCATCCCACCACATTCCACCAGAAAGTGATGTAGCAATAGAAACAACAGCGTCAATACCAAGTTCTGCTTTCATTGAATCAATTTTTTCAAATACTGCTTTATATGCATCGCGGGTTGTTAAACTTTCAGGATCTACCCCTGCTTTTCTTAGGATTTCAGCATTGTAAGCAAGACCATAGCCTTCAATTGCTACAGGGAATCCATATACTTTTCCATCACGAACAAATGAAAGGTCTGTATCTTTTACCCAATCTTCATTTGATAGATCATAGTAAAAATCTTTAAAAGTGTTAAATTCACCTTGACCACTGAACCCAAAAATATCAGGCATTTCGTCTGATTGAACTTTAGCTTTTAAAGCACCACTATAATCAGCACCACCACCAAGTGTTTCCACAGTTACAGTAGTACCAGTTCTTTCTGAATAATCTGCTGCATATGCATCAATTGCATCCTTAATTTCAACTTTAACTTGAAACATTTTTACGGTGTTGTCAGCTTCTTGACCACCGCAACTAACTAAAAGCACTGAACATATAAGTGCTAGAATAACAAATACTGTTAAACCTTTTTTCATTTCATCCTCCTGGAAATTGTCTATATGGTGTTACGTAACACCATATAGAAGTATAGCACAGTTTTATTATTTGTCAAGTATTTTATCTGTGATTATTAAATATTTCTGTACTTTTTTA
>CAYJLQ010000235.1:295-2345 GCA_964370725.1 uncultured Treponemataceae bacterium | reverse complement strand
TCTTTATGTGCAAGGCGTAGTGCCATATCTTTTTTAAGTTTTGCGTGTGTTGGAAGGCTAAACTGTTGGTTATATTGTTTGTTATAATCTTCAATTATTTCTACCAAGCCATCTTGTTTAAAAGCTGTTCCATCAGAGTTGTCTTCGTTAGGGTCAAAAAGGCTTGTTACCTTAAGTTCAGGTGCAAGTTCTTTGAAAAGTCTATAATAATTAATTGCTTCGGGTATGCTACTTGTTGCAAAAACGGCATGAAACTTACTGTTTTGGCTTATGGTAATCCAGTTTTCTTGTATATCTGTAACTACGGCTTTATAGTGTTCATCTGTTTTGTATTGTGAATTAGGGAGTAAGTTTTCTATTTGCACCATGGGCACAATACTTGAGTTCATAAACTTGTTATACACGTCTTTTTTTGCATCATCTGCAAAGGCTTCTTCTACCGTACTTGCCTTTGCTTCTTGTAGCGCTACGGCTGTTCTTAAATCTTTATCTTTGTAGGTGAGCACCTTGTAGGGGTCAAAACCAAGCACATTTTTGTCTCGAATACCATCGCACAGCCTATAACCGTGTAATTCGTTTCCAAACACGTCTGTTGTGGTACTCAAGTTTTTTTGATTTTCGTCGTGTATGGGCGTTCCTGTAAAGCCAAAAAAGAGCGCTTTTGGAAATGTCTTTTTAATAATACGAAGCATATCGCCAAAGGTTGAGCGGTGCGCTTCATCTACAATAAATACCAATCGTTTATCGCTTATTTTTTCTATGTCGTTTGCTTGTAAGCCGTTTTCTTCATACTGAATATTACTCATTTTTTGAATGGATGTAAGAATGAGAATATTTGCAGGAGCACTACTTTTTAACTTTGTAATGAGCATATGGGTATCTTCTGTTGCTTGCACCGTTTCAGACTCTTCTGCAAAGTTTCTGTATTCTTTTAGAGATTGTGTTCCAAGTTCTATTCTGTCGGTTAAAAAGACAACCTTGTCGGCATCGCCCGAATTAGAAATGAGCTGTGCAGACTTAAAACTTGTCATGGTTTTACCGGAGCCTGTTGTGTGCCAAATAAATCCACCGCGCTGATTATTGCTATCCCAATTGTGCTTTGAAACAGCATCTGAAATGGCAGAGGCGGCATAGTATTGATAACTTCTCATAACCTTTAGTACGCCGTCTGAATCGTCTGCTACGGTGTAAAATCCTATAAGCTGGTGTGCCATAGGAATAGATAAGAGAGATGATGTTACCTGTTTCCAATTGTTTATTGGCTCGTTGTTAAAATCGCCCCAGTGAAAAAAATAGTCTTTATTAAAAGTGCCATCAACACCGGGGTTTGCAAAATATACCGTTTCGTCCGGATTCATTGCAACAAATATTTGCACCAAAGAAAAAATCCCAGTAAAAATGCCCTCTCGTGAATATTTTTCTATTTGATTATATGCTTGGCTTATGGGAATACCGCTTTTTTTAAGTTCTATATGAATAACGGGCATTCCGTTTATAAGGAGCATTACATCCCCTCGCCTGTCTCGTAAAATATCTGATTTACCTGCAAACTGCGGTTGGCGCACAATTTGATAGCGACTTTGCCCTGCTGCAATTTCTGTTCTGTCGTATATTTTTAAGCTTATTTCTTGTCCAAGGTGGAGCGTATCGTTTGGGTTATCTCGTTTAATGGTAATTGTTTTACCGTTTATAAAACCGTTTAGTTTTAAGGGGGTACGTAGATTTGTAATTTGTTCTAGTATTTGAGCCATTTCGCCATCGGTTAAGGGGTGATCATTTAAGCGGTCTATACCCCTATTATTGTCAAACAAAATTTGTGCCCAGTTTTTTAGTAAATCTTTTTCGGTACAGTTGGTTAGTACTTCTGTTTCCCACCCCTTTGTACCGAGTAAATCTACTAATGCTTTTTCAAATTCTAATTCGTTTGTAAATGACATTTTAGGTTTCCTTGTTTATAGCATTTTGAAAAAGATATTTTCCTTTCCCTTGACCTTTTACGGGAACAATACAACTCATCTCTTTCAATTTACCTACAATCGTTTTTGCAGCC
>CAYJLQ010000235.1:0-285 GCA_964370725.1 uncultured Treponemataceae bacterium | reverse complement strand
CCTTACGGTGTTTTTTCCTTAGCTTTTTCTATCAATTGGTCAATATCGTCAAAGGCATTTTCTAAGCGCTCTACATGATAAAGTTCGTACATATCGTAAATAAAGTCGTCTATGTGTAGCTCTTCCCACTGTGTTAACACCTTGTCTGCCGTTGTGTTTTTATAGTGTGCGTACCTTTCAAGTAGGTAAATAAAAAACTCACTTTCTTTTGATAATTTTGTCATATTACAGCCCTCGTATATATTGCGAGTTTCTAGGGTCGCCCGTAATTTTTTCTGCTTCCCA
>CAYJLQ010000234.1:0-2391 GCA_964370725.1 uncultured Treponemataceae bacterium | reverse complement strand
AACTCTAACAGGCGTGCCTTTTTCAGAGTATTGTCTTCAACCAGATAGACAGGTATAAGTGTAATTAAGAATGGAAGTCCATAAACAATAACACAAGCTGTTAAAGATTTAATACAGAAATCAAATTCAAAATGCATGATTTCTGGTGGCTGTGAAATTCCAAAAGATACTCCAATAGAAAATTACAGAGCATTATTTGAAGCAACAAAAATATAATAAATAAATTTAATATACATGAGGAAGTGAAAATGAACTTTGATACGAAAGCATATTCTAAGGAATATTTTGAAACATTGGCTGAAACTATACTGCCATTTTGGTTACAATTTGGTATTGATGAAGAAAATGGTGGTATCTACACAGGCCTTGATGAAGATGGATCAATAATAGAAACAGATAAATCTGTCTGGTTCCAAGGTAGAGCATTATGGACTTTTGCAACATCCAGCATTCTTTTGAAAGAGGGTCAAGAATTGTATGGAAAGGACTATTCTTCTCTTATTGAAAAATGTATTAAAGCATGTGATGTTTTAGTTTCATTTATTGAAAAACACTGTACAGATCCCTCTGATGGCAGAATGTACTTTCGTGTTACAAAGGATGGTAAACCTGTTATAAAAAGGTTGCGCTATGTTTTTAGTGAAACCTTTGCTATTGTTGGTTTTGCAGCATACGCTAGAGCTACAGGTAAAAAAGAATATTGTGATAAGGCATTTGATATTTTCAATAAAGTTCAAGACATTCTCAATACACCTGGAACATTAGTTCCAAAGTTTGACCCGTCTAATCGAGCTTCACGTGGATTTGGTTTACCAATGATATTATTAAATACTGTAGCAGAGCTACGTCTTGCCTTTGAACAGTATGAACCTTCAAAAGTTTCATATTGTAACGATTTCATTGACAAACAGCTTGAAGAAATTAAATCATATTTTATACGACCAGAATTAGAAGTTGTAGTTGAACAATGTAATTATGATGGTTCAATACAGCACGATCATATTGAAGGGCGCCAACTTAATCCAGGGCATGCAATAGAAGGTGCTTGGTTTATTATGAAAGAAGGTCTATACAGAAAGGACGAAGAACTTCAAAAGCTTGGAGTTACCATGCTGGATTGGATGTGGAAATGGGGTTGGGATGCAAAACATGGTGGTATAATTTACTTTAGAGATCTAGATGGTAAAAGTTTAAGTGAATACTGGCATGATATGAAGTTTTGGTGGCCTCAAAATGAAGCGGTTATTGCTTGTGTATACGCTTATAATATTACAAACGATAAAAAGTATATTGATAATTTTATTCTTGCTCATAATTACTTTAAAGAGCGTTTTTTAGATACAAAATATGGTGGCTGTTACGGATATTTCCATAGAGATGGAACTCGCTCAACAGACTTAAAAGGAAATATGTACAAGGGACCTTTTCATACTCCAAGAATGTATTTAGAGGTATCTAAGCTTTTATCTGAATAATAGTTAAAGCCAATCTTAAAAGAGCTTTTAAGATTGGCTTTTTTGATGCTTGCATGTCTAATCGATATGTGCTAAACTATTTAAATGGAATTAAAAGAAAAAAAAATAAATACTTTTACCGATACACTTGGATTTAAAGTCCTTTTAGTATTTTTTATTGCTTTACTCTTACTTATACCTATGGCATTGGTTCGTGGTGTTATTAGTGATAGACAAAGTTATCAAGATGAAGCAAGAAATTCTATTATAGATCCAATAGGGGGCTCTTTTTCCTTTAATGGGGTAATGATTGCCATTCCGTATTATTATTATGAATCTATTAGTAAAGTAAATGGAAATACAACAACAGAAGAGTTAGTGCGAGTAAATGACCATATTATTATTATGCCAAATACCTATTCTGTTAGCGCTAATATGGAAACAGAAATGCTCAGTCGGGGTATTTTTAAAACTCCGGTGTTCTATTCTGATATGAGCATACATGCAGACTTTAATGCATTTAATCTAACAAATGAAGCACATCCTGACGCTGTATCTTGGGATGAGGCAGTGTTAATAGTAGGAACAGGTGATAGAAAAAATGTAAAAAGTCTTCCAAGTGTTACAGTAGACGATGAAATACTCGAAGTAGGCCATGCCAATGTTACTGATACTGGTAGAACACTACACCTTTATGAAACATCACAGTTTTCAAGCGTTAGTGTTTTTTCAAATAGTTTTGTATACAAAATAGATAGAGAAACAATTGAAAATGGCTTTACTAGTGATATAAGTATGGGCATTCAAGGTGGTAATACTGTTAGAATCCTCCCAATGGCTGGCAATAATACAATTAACCTTTCATCTAACTGGAGCGATGTGGGCTTTTCAGGATCTTGGCTTCCAACAGAAAGAGAACTAACAGATTCAGGCTTTT
>CAYJLQ010000233.1:0-2391 GCA_964370725.1 uncultured Treponemataceae bacterium | reverse complement strand
ACGATGTTCCATCGGACTATCGAGCAATTTGTGATAAAATACGCTATGAAATGCCCCATTTTGAAAAAATGAATGGGGAAATGTTTATAGCGGTTATAGATTCAATACGCGAAAAAAAATGTTTAGATATTGAATATCAAAACCTAAAGGGTGAAGTTTCTAAGCGTCTTATTGAATGCGAGCGTCTTATTAACTATGGTGGCACTTGGTACCTTTTATGTTGGGATAGAATGCGAAAGGCTATTCGCACCTTCCACTTTTCAAGAATAAAAAATATTCATATAACACACGATTCTTTTACAAACCGTTCTAAAGAAGACGGCGGATTGAAGGGATATGAAAAAGCCCTTGAAGAATATATTTCAAATTCGTTTGGTATATTTAAAAGTTCAAAGTCTAAGAAGGTTCAACTTCACTTTACTGGATCTGCAGCGCGTATTGTTTCAACTCAAAGTTGGCATCCAGAACAAAAAATGATCTTTGCCGATGATGACACAAATCCAACATTAGACCTTTCTTTTCCTGCGAGCGACTTTACAGAAGTTGTTTCAAAAATACTTTCTTTTGGTTCTCTTGCAAGGCCTGTAGAACCAAAAGAGTTGGTGGATTTATGGAAGGGTGAAGTTGTAAAGCTTGGGGAAATAGCAAAAGAATAGATAGTCATAAGTTTATTTGAAGTAAAGGCAAATTTGACAACATTTTTTCATTGTGGTATAATAAGGCCACGTTTTTGCAAAAAGGAGATTGTATGCCAAAAATTGTTCCTGTAAGAGATTTGAAAAATACCGCAGTTATTTCACAAATGTGCAATGAAAGCAATGAGCCTATTTTTATTACAAAAAATGGATACGGCGATATGGTTTTGATGAACATGAAGCTTTATGAAGAAACAATGGCGCAATTCCATGCTGCAAATTTGATAAATGAATCTTTACAAGATGTTGCTGACGGGGCAACACCTATAGATGGGGATTCTTTTTTTACGAATATGAAAAAGATGTATGGAAAATAAATACGCACTTATTATTTTTCCAAAAGCAGCAGAAGACATCGAGAATATTTTTAAGTACATTTCTGTTGATTTATTAAATCCCATAGCTGCCAGTAATCTTATTGATAAATTTTATAGTAAACTCGACAATGTTAGACATTTTCCAAAAAGTATGCCAAAAATTTCTAACAGGGTAGTACAAAATAAGAATATTAGAAAGCTTGTAGTTGATAATTATGTTGTATTTTATAATGTTAATGAAAAGCAAAAAAGTATTGAGGTTGTGCGTGTGCTTTATGGAATGATGAACTGGGTAAATTTATTGTAGAGTGTATTTACTAATAAAAACTGAAAGCTAAAGGGAATGATTGTATGACACCGCCAAATGTATTACCAAATTGTAGAAAATGTGCTCATTTTAAGGTAAGCCTTGCCTCTTCTTTTCCGTATACGTGTACCTTTTTTGGATTTAAACAAGCAGACATGGTAAAAACGCCTGCGCATACGGTGTTTGAAACTACGGGGCACCATTGTTTTTCGTTTGAGGTAAATCCAAGATTGAAAGGTTAGCAAAAAAATATGATTTTCCTGTAGAAAAATTTCTCAAAATTCCTCCTAGAAACGTTTTTCCTTGTAATAATATAATTATCTTGATTTTAAATGTACAAAACTATGCTAAAAACAACATAAAAAAATTTATCTATCTTGACAGCTGAAATTTACCATGTTACCATGTAATAAGAGATATAAAAATTCATGGGCAAGGAGGTGTTTTGTGCTACAAAAAAAACACCGTGTGATGGCAATTCTATTTTTAACTCCAGCAATACTAAGTTATATAGTAATGTTTCTGTATCCAACTATTAGGACTGCAATAATGACTTTTTTTGACGTCCCTTTTGTTACTTCAGATATAAGCGAGTGGTCTTTTAATGGACTTGATAACTACAAAGAAATTTTTAGTGATGGATTGTTTATTCAGTCTTTAAAAAACATGGGTAATATTTGGTTTTTTGGTGGAATCTTTGTTTTAGCAATTGCCTTGTTGTTCGCAACATTGCTTAGTACAGACATCAAAGGTAAAAGCTTTTTTAAAACAATTCTTTATATGCCTAATATTATTTCAGCTGTTGCATTAGGGACTATGTGGATGCAATATATTTATTCGGCTCAATATGGCTTATTAAAAAATGTTTTTACATTTTTGCGTATGGAGCAGTTAGCAAGTATTAAATGGACGGGAGCTGAGTATTTGTTTCCTTCTATGCTTATAGCCTTTAGTTTTGGAATTATTGGTTATTATATGCTTATTTTTTTATCAGGGATTGATGCGATTCCTACAGAGCTTAGCGAGTCTGCAAAAATCGATGGAGCGGGCCATGCTAAGACGTTCTTTTACA
>CAYJLQ010000232.1:0-2400 GCA_964370725.1 uncultured Treponemataceae bacterium | reverse complement strand
GTATTTTTTTACTTCTTTCTGGTGGAAAATAGCTTTGAATATATGAAATAGCAAAGATAAGTGCACATAAAAGCACAATAATCTTTATTACATCATAGATAAAAAACTGAACACTTCCTCCAATTCGTCCTGAAATGTCGAGGCCTAAAGCATTCAAGGCGAGCCCTACAACATCATTAAGCCATTTCATTCCTAGTATTTGAACTTGAAAAAAATCCCAAATATTTTGTAACAATACCATTTTTTCTCCTTAAAAACATATCAATTTTTTTTGATATATAAAATGTACTACAACTAGTATATATTGTCAATACTTATATCAATTTTTTTTGATATATTTCTTATATTGACACATTGTTTATACTCATGTAAACTATATTATTATGTTCTAATAACATAATAAAAGGAGCAATCTATGAAAAAAATAGTATTAAACAGTGTTCTTATACTTGCACTGTTAATTGTTATGAACTCTTGTGCATCAGCACCAGAAATGACAAAAGAGGATCGCTTTGATGCTGTTATGCTAGCATCACAAGACTTAGTATATGCTGATGCATATACAGATGCCTATTATGAAATGGTAATTGATATGCCTGAACTAGCTGAGCCACTAGCTATGACTTTTTCAACTACATTGCACTCATTATATGACTATTCTGATAAAGAAAACTTAAAAATGTATATGGATATGTCAAGTGATATAATGGGACAGATTATGAACATGGAAATGTATTATGCAAATAATTATCAATATATTGAAGCAATGGGTATGAAAGTAAAAATGCCGCTAGCTATAAATGAAATGATTGATATGAGTTCAGTTCAACCTATGATAATGTTATCTTCAGACATGGAAATGTTAAATATGGATATGCTCGATTCAAATTACGTATTTAATTTTGCTTTAAGTGAAGAAGGTATAGATTCATACTATGAAGATTTTGCAAGCTTAATTGATGCAATGAACTTAGATATGACTGCTGATGTAAAAATAAATATTATAAGTTTTGAGGGTACTCTTATTTCAGATAGTGATAACAATATTCTAGATTTAGGCTTTACAGCTAACATGGAAGTAGTTATTGAAAGTGTTGCTGTACCGGTATATATTGACTCTTATACTATGTATACAAGTATTAACGAACCTGTAACAATCGACTTTCCAAATTTTGATGACTATATCGAAATAGAAGAATAGAATTAAAAAGACGTTTCAGCTGAAACGTCTTTTTTTTAACTACATGCACAATCAGTCTGGATGCTTCCAGATTGATTTGGAATCTTTAGATTTGTAATATTTTTTAATAACTCAATAGCTCTATTACTTCCTTCAGCACTCAAACTATAATGACAATATTTCCCATCATTTCGACAAACAACTATCCCTGAATCTTTTAAAATTTTCATATGGTATGATAGCGCAGATTGCGCAATATTTGTTGAATCAGTTAATGCACAAGCACATTTTTCGCCTTCTTGAAGCAATAAAAGTACTGCTAATCTTTTTTCATCTGAAAGTGCTTTAAAAATTAGTGCATTTTGACTTAGTTCAGTTTTATCCATAACATCCTCTTCTATTTGTATTCTTAATATACTTTAGCTACAATTTTTTGTCAAGCAAAGCTATTGTGTATTTAGAAAGCATTCTTTATGATACATTTTTAATATCTTAAAAATCTCTTTATAATCATTAGTAAAATGAGATTTTTTTAAATAGACAAAACTAAACTCTCTTTTATGATTAAAGTTTTTAATTTTAATTTCTTTTAAAGTTTTATTTTGCAGTTCTAAAAAAACCGCAGCTTTGTATACAAAGGCAATACCAAGACCATCCTTTGCAAGTTCTTTTATTGCATGTATATTTCCTAATTCTATGATGTTAGAAAAATGTTCAATTTGCAAATTGTTTTCAAGCAAAATTTGCTCTAAAATCATTCTAGAACCTGATCCTATTTCTCGCGTTAGTAATCTATTTTCACATAATGATTCTAGCCTACATACTTTATTTAAATTAATAAGAGGTGAAGAAACGGCAATAAATTCCTCCAATGAAAAAACTAAAGAATCATATCTATCCTTATTAAACGTGCCTTCGATAAGAGCAAAATTTATTTCTCCATCTTCAAGTTTTTTTAACAATACCTGTGTATTATCAACAAACATACGCAAATTCATTAGAGGATTTTTTTCAATTAGTTTTTTTAATATAGGTGGCATAACATATTCTCCAATCGAAAGCGTAGCACCGAACGATAATCGTGTAGTATTGTCTTGTACATTTTGAATATTGTTTATTACTTGCTGGGAATCAACTTCAAGCGTTGAAAGATAATTAAATAGGATCTGCCCTCTTTCAGTAATTTCAAATTTGCGCTTATTAAAGGTAATTAAATCAAC
>CAYJLQ010000231.1:0-2440 GCA_964370725.1 uncultured Treponemataceae bacterium | reverse complement strand
GACTTACCGGTAAAATCACCATTTGAAATTTTTGTAAATTCATTTGCAAGGCTTGAGAAGGGCTTACTTATTTTTTTACTAAATACAACGATAATGTAACAACTTAGTGCTATTAATACAATTGCTACAATAACTGACTGTATAATTAATGATTGTAAATCTTTGTATAAATCTGAAAGGGGACCAGAAAAAATAATAATCCAAGGTGTGTTTGAAATAGGGGAAGTACAAATGTATGAATCTTCAAAGTACTTTATATGCTTCACTCCCGAAAATAATTCTTTTTCATATGAGCTAATATCTCCAAGCTCATTAATATTCATACCAGGAAGATCAGTATTTCTATGTGTTATTATGGTACCGTCGTTGTTTAAAAGGAAGGTTTGTGAGTTTTCTGAAACTTGTAGGCTATTTATTATATCTGTAAGATCGTTAGTTGAAAGCATAATGACTGCTACCCCTTTAGGGGTATTGTCTTCATTGAACACTAGCTTAGATATGGTAATAAAATGACTTATTCCTTCTTCCCAAGAAGCAATGGGGTCTGAAAAATATAATTCACCATTCGATTCTACAGCCCCTGTGAACCACGGGAAGCTTCTGTAATCCCAACCTGGAGCTGGAGTGGTAGTTTTTCCTGAAATATAAGATGTACCATCCGGATTTGGTATATAATCAACATAATAAACTTCATATATTGAAGAACTTAATGTTTGATAATACGCAAGTAAGGATTGAAACTCTGTTCTATTGCTTGTTTTTTCAGCGATTTCACTTACTGATAAAATTGAACTTAGTGCAGAGGATAACGCAAGTTCTACTTTTTGTTCTAAACTTTCTGTAGTTGTATTAAGATTAAGCTCAATATTTTTATTTAAGGTTTCAATTGCATTTGTTATAAATACAGTACCAATAATGCTTACAACAATAAACAGTATAATAATACTGATTCTAGTTATTCGAAACGATAACGATTTTTTCATACACTCTCCAAAAACTACGTAGTAGTATCATTATACCATATTTTTTAAAAAATAGAAATAAGTAGATAAAATAATATACAAAAAAATAAATTTAATTAAGAAAGCTTGCGTTATATAATAAACTTGGTTATACTATTTATATGAATATAGCATGGATTGGAACGGGGATTATGGGCTCCTCAATGGCAAAGCATTTAGCCCAAAAAGGACATTGTGTTACAGCATATAATAGGTCAATTGAAAAAGCGGAAATATTAAAAGATTTTGGCATTACCCCTGCAAATAGTATTGCAGAATGTGTAAAAGACGCTGAAGTTGTTTTTAGTATTGTTGGGTATCCACAAGATGTAGAAGAAATATATTTGGGCAGTGGTGGCATTTTTGAGCATGCTCCAAATAATGCTTTGTTAATTGATATGACTACTTCATCTCCTTTATTAGCTAAAAAAATGCATGAAACAGCTATCCGTGGTGAACATGGAAAAACATTTAGAATGCTTGATGCCCCTGTTTCTGGTGGTGATAATGGGGCAAGAAATGCAACACTTTCTATAATGGTAGGTGGAGAAAAAGAGTATTATGATCAAGCTTTACCTCTTTTTGAAATAATGGGTAAAAATATAAATTACTTAGGTTCTGCGGGCAGTGGTCAACATTGCAAAGCTTGTAACCAAATTGCCGTAGCTGGAAATGTTGTTGCCTGTGCTGAAGCGGTAACCTATGCAAAAACTAATGGGCTTGACCCAAATGGCGTTCTTGCTGCAATTTCTAAGGGTGCTGCGGGAAGTTGGCAAATGGATAATAACGCACCTAGAATGGTTGAGGGTGACTATGGTCCATATTTTATGAATGAACATTTTTTAAAAGATTTGAAAATTGCCCAAAGCGCTATGAGAGAAATGGGTAAGAACCTTCCTGCATTAGATGTAATTACTGGTATGTATGAAAAATTGGTTAATGAAGGGCATGCAAAAGAAGGGACTCAAAGCGTAATACGCAATTATTAAAGAATACTAAAATAAAACACTTGTTTGATTTTAGTATTGACAAAAATAGTTTTTTCCTATATCCTGAGCGCTATGAAAAGAATCATTATTGGCTTAGTATTATTTTTAAGTAGCTTCATTGTTGCAGAGGCTCAGGATGCTACACTTACCATTACATTTACAGGTTTTAAGCCGAACGAGGGAACAATATTTGTTGTATTAGCAAACGAAGAAAATGCATTAAATAAGGACTTAGAGCCATTTTTTGTCGATACATTTCCTGCAACTACAGCTGACTTAGAGTATACAATTCAGGTGCCTGAAGGCTATTATTTTATCACTACATTTCAAGATTTAAACGAAAATGGAGAACTTGATACCAATTTCTTAAAAATTCCTAAAGAACCAATTGGAATGAGTAACTATGATTTTAAAGGTATTCCAGGTGGTTTTGATAAACATAAAGTATAT
>CAYJLQ010000230.1:0-2450 GCA_964370725.1 uncultured Treponemataceae bacterium | reverse complement strand
CCCGACCCCAGAAAGGGGGCTGATGGTATACTTGAGTTTAGACAAAAACAGCTTAAACTAAACGATAAGTTATCGAAAGATGTAAAAATAAATGGGCACAATGCAGCGGTAAAAGGAAGTACCGCAAAGCACGATGACAGTATGCACATGCAGTTACCGGGGACAATAAAGTTTGTAAATAACCCAAAGAAAGAAGGGGAAGTAACAGGCGGTACAGGCACAAAGGTAAAAATAAACGGAAAAGAAATAGCGGTTATTGGAAGCACGGTAAGTACGTGTAATGATATGGGAATGAAAGATAACAGTAGTATACTTGCTGTAGGGGCAAGTTTTCCTATGCCGACAATAAGACCAAAAAACTGGATAGAATACAATAAAGAAAGAGCTGAGCAAGATAAGCTAAGCCCGGAGATAACAAATATTAGATGGTCTTCTACGAATATTAAGGAAGATGAAAGTGTTTCACTGATTGCAAATGTTAAAGATATTCCTGATGATAGTGAATTTGTGTTTCTCATTTGGAAAGAATTTATGGTACCACTTGTTTCTATACCTATAAAAAGGCTAACAGGAAAAGTAGAGAATGGACAAGCCATTGTACAATGGAGTTATGAACATGATGGTTTTTTTATGCCAAAGGAAGACCCTCGTTTTTTCTTTACAGCACACTGTGCATGGTATAGATTTGAAACCAGTGATAATGTAACTATAGCTTTACGCAGACCTACTCTTGAAAATGCAGTTTGGAAAAATGCAGATGGTGGCGTAGTTAATAAGATACATGATGGTGAAGAAGTTACTGTAAGTGTTGACTGTAAGGATATAAAAAATGGTGAAAGTGTTACTTTTAATATTTATAGAGAAACCTCAATTAGAATATGGAAAGATCATATAGTGCCTCTAAGTGGGAAGGTAGAAAATGGGGTTGCAACAGCAAAGTGGAAATGCACCTTAAGTACTGATTTAGAAGAAGACGAAACAGAAAACTTTTACTTTATTGTTGAAGCTAAGAGATGTGATGACTTGGAAAGTGATATGGTTGAGGCAGAAAAACAACTAAAAGCAGAAATAGTTAAGTTTGCTTCTACGTATAAAATGCAAGATGACGCTTATAAGGATGATGAGATAAAAGAAGGTACAAACTTATTCTTTAGGAACTCAGGTTGTGCCGTTATTCTTATTGCAAATATGTTTAGTGTATATCCCACTACTCTCATTCAGAATACAGAAGCTCTAAATGACGAAGGTTCCGTACAATGGGATGAGATAATAGGTACACATAATTTTGAGTTTATAGAACGTAGTCCAATTGATAGCACAACTGCAACAGACGTACGAGCAAAATATCTAGAGTTAAAAAATAAAGTAGTTGACAGGGAAGAGAAATATTATTTTGGGTTACAAGTACGATATAGTACTACAGGAAAACATTGGGTAGGTTTACGCGATTTGATAACGCATGAAGGTGATGAATATTATGAAATTTCCGCAACATCAAATCAGGATTATAACTCAAGTTCTCTTGTTGAAAACAATACAAGAGAAGCTCTCGGCTGGATACACAGAGGAGAGGAAAGCACGCTTGTACCGTGGGATTGTGCTGTTGGATATGTAATATATAGAGAAATTAATTAAAAATAGGAGTTTAGATGAAAAAAGCCTTATTGTTTGTATTCATTTTTGCTAGTTTGGTCATTAGTGGGGGGTATCCCATTAATTCTGAAGAAGCTGTTTTAAAATTTGAACCACTAGCAGAAGATGAAGTGTTAGCATGGCAGATGCTGTATGATAGTGATGGAACTTTATTGCTTTATGCACAAGATGTTGATAATATAGAACAGGTTAGATTATTGGGAAAGTGGAAAAATGTGTATACTGCTTTTGTGTTTTCAGACAATCTGAAAAATTGCTTTATCTCTGAGATGGATATTGAAGCTAAAACTACTGATGTTTTTATGATAAACGGAGAAGAAGGCAGTGTACTATATTTACAGGATATTACTTCACACGGATATCGTTCATCAGCAGATGGTACTTTGGTATTATGCGGTGATACTAATTCCTTTGATGTTGCCACTACTAGTACGTTTTTTTTATATGATACAGAAAAAAAATCCACAATAAAAGAAATCTCACTTTCAGTGAAAGCACGTGTGGGTTCGTTTCTTATTAACAGGTATCGTAACTCAAAATTTGAAATTTTATATTTACATGTAGATAATGGAACTGTATTAGCGGCTTTTACGCTAGATCCTATAACATATGATATAACACCACTGTTTGATTACACAGACGATAGAGATTATATAGGAGAACATTATACTGATGAAAAGTGGAGGACACCTAGCAAGGCGAATGAGGTTGAAGAAGAATAAGCAATGAAAAAAACAATACTAAGCGTATTTTTTTTATTACAGTGCATTTTTTTATTTGGAGCACGCTCACAGATT
>CAYJLQ010000229.1:0-2487 GCA_964370725.1 uncultured Treponemataceae bacterium | reverse complement strand
GATTTAGTTATTGATTCAGGTGCTCATGTTGCTGCAAATATAGTAGCTAATCGTGTGTTAGTGCGTGGCTCTGTAATTGGTAATATAGACTCTAAGGGACTCGTTTTTGTTTCTGCCACTGGTTCAGTTGAGGGAGATATTTCTTCTTCAAAAGTTGTTCTAGAGCCAGGTTGTATGTTTACTGGACGATGTACCATGTCTAAGGCAGATACTCAAGTATAGTTAAGGGGATACTATTATGCTTACAAAAAAATATGCGGTATTTTGTATAATACTATTAATTTGTGCTATGTTCGCTGTGCAAGCGCAAGTACAAACACAAGCACAAACTAGACCTGATGCATTGGTTTTATATAATGCTGGGCGATATGCAGAATCGATTGCTGCATGTGAACAAGAAATTGCTGAAAATCCTAATAACGTTGAACCTTACGTTGTTATGTGTTGGTCACTTGTAAAAAATAAGCAAAACTCAGAGGCTGAAAACTGGGCTACTAGAGCCAGAGACCTTTCACCATATGATCATCGAGTTGTTGAAATATTGGGAGAAGCAAAGTACTTCCTTGGAAAAAACGAAGAAGCTTTAGACTTGTTTCAAGAATATGTTTCACTAGTTGGTGAAAATGGCGGTCGTATTGGAGACGTTTACTACTTTATGGGTGAAATTTATATCCGTCTTGAAAAATACAATCATGCAGACATTTCATTTTCAAAAGCAGTTCGAAACGAACCATTGTATGACCACTGGTGGACAAGACTAGGTTATGCACGCGAAATGGCAAAAAATTATACACTTTCGTTAGAAGCGTATGAACAAGCCCTTGTATTAAATTCGACACGAGATGATGCTAGAAGAGGGTATAACCGTATACTCGAATTACTCTAGGATATTTTGAATACAAATAATACTGTAAAAATTCATTTTGAAACTCTCGGTTGTAAGGTAAACCAAATTGAGTCTGAATCTGTTGCTAGAGCATTTTCAGACTATAGTTTTTCTTGCGTTATGGGTGGAGTTACATCTGCAACTATTATAGATACGAGTACCCTTATTTGCGTTTTAAACACCTGTACGGTAACTGCAAAGGCCGAACAAAAGGCACGAAGGCTTATTAGACTTTTATTAGAAAAGTTTCCTTATGCATGTGTTATAGTTACCGGTTGTTATGCAGAGCTTGAAAAGTCTTTACTAGAAAACATTGATAAAAGAATATGTGTATTAAAGGGAACTCAAAAAGATTTATTGGCAGATTTACCAAAAGAAGTGAATGCCTTTTTACTCGAAAAATCGATAGATGCTGAAACCCCTTTTGAACTAGCAAGATATTGCTCTAACTTTTTTAACAAAAAAATTGAAACATTTACACTGTCTAAAAAGCCGAGAGCCTTTGTGCTTTCTACAGATACCTTTATGCAGCATTCTAGATCATCAATAAAAATACAAGATGGTTGCAATAATAGGTGCGCATATTGTAGAATATGCCTTGCAAGAGGAAAATCCATATCATTAGAACCAGCAGAAATTTTAAAGCGAATACAATTACTTGAAGAATCAAATCAGCATGAAGTAACCATTACTGGAATAAACTTATCTCAGTATGCAAGCGATGGAATGAACTTTGCAAAGCTATTAAAATATCTTTTAGAAAATACACAAACAATATATTTTCGCATATCAAGTTTACATCCTCAGATTGTTACGGATGAACTTTGTTCAGTGCTTTCTCATGAGCGTGTGAGGCCTCATTTTCATCTTTCGATACAATCGGGGAGTGATGAGATTTTACATAAAATGGCTCGGCCGTATAAGGCTGAACAAATACAAAAGGCAATTGAACGGCTTCGCTCTATTAAAGAGAATCCCTTTATTGCATGTGATATAATTGTTGGCTTTCCTGGTGAAGAAAAAAATGACTTTGAAGACACTAAAAAAATATGTTCTGAAGGGCGCTTATCGTGGGTACATGCTTTTCCTTTTTCTCCGCGCCCAGATACCCCAGCTTTTACCATGAAGCCAACAGTGCCTCAGAATGTTAAAAATGAAAGAGTAGCCGAATTAACAGGTCTTGCAATAGAAAATAAAAAAGACTTTATTAATTCATGTATTGGGAAAACCTATAAAGGCATTGCTGAAAAGTTTAGAAAAAAAGATATACACATAGTAACAGAGAACTTTTTACATGTTATTATTAAAAATTATGATGAAAGCATTGATACTAAAAGTATTGGTGGTAAAGAAGTGTTAGTAAGAATAGAAGGAAGCGATAAAAAAGATTTACGCCAAGCCGAAGGTGAAGCCTTTGGAACTCTTATTAGTGTAAAAAATTAAAAAAAATCGTTTTTTTTGAAAAAAAATCACCTTGAAGGGTTGACACTTTTTAAAATATATTATATATTAATTAAACGCTCGACATTCACTGAATGTTTTGCATATGGGCTGCTAGCTCAGCAGGTAGAGCAACGCCCTTTTAAGGCGTGGGTCACTGG
>CAYJLQ010000228.1:0-2496 GCA_964370725.1 uncultured Treponemataceae bacterium | reverse complement strand
GGCCCAACTCTTTCTACGGGAATTAGCCTTGATCACATTGTATCAATTATTGCAGCTCAAATAAGTGGTTTTATTTGGATGACCTTTGGGCCTCAGTGGGTTTTCTTTATAGCAGCCTTTTTATCATTAGGAAATTTGATTGTAGCATATAAAGTGGAAGAAAATTAGGTAATTATTAATTGTACATTATAAAGAGTAAAAACTGTTACAGTTACCACCGAACTTTGCAGAATAATATGAACGTTTTCATTACTATGCTGGTTCTAATGATTTTTGTAACAGTTTTCAAATTTTGTGTCAGTAATATTAATTAATAATTGTTAATTATTAATTATATTGAGTAGTATACTGAGAAAAAGTGTAGAATGCTTCCGGCAAGCACAAATAGGTGCCAAATTGGGTGCATCCACTTTACTTTTTTCATTGCGTAGAAAATAACGCCGAGTGTATAGGCTGCTCCGCCGAGAAGTAAAAACACGAGGCTAACTGAAGGAATTGCTTCTTTCATTGGTTTGTACGCAAAAACTATTAACCATCCCATTGCAATGTATGTTAAAAGTGAAATTATTCGTATTTTTTTTCCAAATATTGAATACATTGTTATTCCAAGAATTGCGAGACCCCAAATTATGCCAAACAGAGTCCACCCGATAACACCATTAAGTGATGCTATACAGAAAGGAGTATAGGTTCCTGCTATAAGTAAATAAATTGCGCAGTGGTCAAAAATTGCGAACACTGCTTTTGCCTTTGGTGGGGTGAGCGCGTGATAGAGCGTTGACATCATGTAAAGAATAACGAGTGTCGCTCCAAAAATTGTCCAACTAGTTACATATTGTGCCGTTAAACCTTGAGGTGCATAGAGTGCTGCACGAATAATAAGAAGTACAAGAGCTGCAACTGCGAGTCCCGCCCCTATTCCATGCGTTACTGAGTTAAATATTTCTTCGCCTGTAGAGTAAATTTTTGGAACATTTTCCCATTTTTTTTGCTCTTCTTTTTTTGCTTCTTCCTTGTTGACCCGTCTTGTTTCTTTGTTTTTAATTTTTTGTATAGCTTTTTGGTCGGATTCTGAGCTGAGCTGCATTTTCATTTCGTACTTGGTACGTGCAATGTCATTCTTTGCTTGGCGTTTTATGTTTTCGATTTTGATTAAATGTTCTTCTCTAATTTCGCCTCTTGTTTTAATTTCCATAAGTAAATCCTTTATACATTATTAGACTCTTTTCATACACAAAGGTTGCACTTTTTTTGAAAAAAATACTAATGACTACTATGTTGGGATATTCACAAAAGATTTGAAACATGATAGAGTATACCTAGTTTTTATGAGGAGAGGAATATGACACCAAGAGAGAGAGTTTTAGCATTTTTAGAAGGAAAGGAAGTAGATAAGATTCCAAATTTTTCAATTGTAATGCAAATTTTAGGAAGATATAGCAATACCCCGTATGATGAATGCATACAAAATTACAAATTATTTTGCGATGCTAACTACCGTTTTTGTAATGAGTTTGGCATTGATTTATTGTGTGCTATAAGCGATCCAATGAGAGAAGCTTCTGCCTTTGGAGCTCAAGTTTCTTTTCCGAAAGATGCCGTTCCTCATTCTGCTGTGCCTTTACTAGCAGAATTTGAAGATTGGAAGACTTTAGTTCATTTTAACTCGCTTGAAAAAGAGCGCACTCTTGATAGAATTAATGCTGTTCGATATTTTAAGGAAAATTACACTGACTACATTGTCGCAGGCTGGGTTGAAGGGCCTTTTGCAGAAGCCTGTGACTTGCGCGATATTAATAATTTTATGGTTGATGTATTAACTGAAGAAGCGGATGATGTTCATGAATTTTTGACATTTATTTGCGATCAACAAATTGAGTTTGCTTTAAAACAAATTGATGCTGGTGCTGATATTATCGGAATTGGAGATGCAGCAACGTCTTTAATTTCTTCTGATACATTTAATGAATTTGCTCTTCCGTATCAAATTAAGCTTATTGATGCAATTCATAATGCTGGTGCTAAAACTAAACTTCATATATGTGGCGATATAACACATCACTTAGAAATGCTTGCAAAAACCAATACTGACATATTAGATGTTGATTATCCTGTAGACTTAAAAAAAGCTTGCGATATTTTTGCCGAAACAAAAACAATTCTTAGTGGAAATTTTAATCCAACTCAAACCTTATTGGAAGGTACTAAAGAGGGGGTTATAGATACTATTATCAAGTGCAATGATATTACAGGAGGTAAGCATATTATTGCTCCTGGTTGTGAAGTTCCAAGAAACACACCTTATGAAAATATGCTAGCTGTTGCAGAAGCTATTGCGGGTTTGGGTAAATAGCAGCTTTTAAAAGAAAGTATCTATCACTATTTTTACGCAAAGTGAAATAGCTACAATTGCTATAACCGGGCGTACGAAGGATGATCCTATTTTAATTGCTAATTTTGATCCCAAAAAATTTCCTGCAATAGCACATAGAGCTG
>CAYJLQ010000227.1:0-2509 GCA_964370725.1 uncultured Treponemataceae bacterium | reverse complement strand
TAATTGGCTTTATTTGCCTTTGAAAGATTTTCGGTATACCAGTTTTCCATAACAAAGTTGCCATCTTTATCTACGTAACCTGCAGGATCGTATTCATAAAAGTTATATTTCTTTCCATCTGGTGCAGTTGCAGCTGTTTCAACCGGTTCCCACTTCGTTGGACTGTCTTGTCCTAAAATACTAAGAAATTCTGTTGGAACGCCATAACTAAAGATAAGTGATGTATAAGTATCAACTGCAACAAGCATATTATCAAGATTAACTACTCCACCACCTTTACCTACAAAACGGTAAAAGTTAAAGCGTTTCATACCTGTTTCACTACCGTCAATAAGTTTTGCTTGATTATACTTACTGTCAATAGAGAAGAATGGATTATGCCCCTCATACTTATAATAAGCAACCTCGGAAATAGCATTAACACCAGCAGTAGTATTTGGGCCTATATTTTCAAAAGTGTATTCAACCTTATCCCCTTCAAGTGGAGCTAAATAGATAACATCATCGCTTAGAACCCATGAATCTTCATTACTATAAACCATGGAAGGGACATTTTTAGAACTAAACTCTGCTCGAATTACCTTATCTTTAAAAGAAAACGTATCAAAATCTACAATAGGAAAGTTCGAGTCTATGCTATATTTAAATGCAGGTAATTGATATAATTGTTCAAAGAAAGTTATTAATAATGCTTCATCAGAATTTAATTCACTTTCGTAGTACTGTAATAGTGATTCTAGCTCGGTTTGTGCTATTTCACCGTTTGCTTTTAGTATATCAAACATGTAGTTTAATTTAATTTCTATATCTTCTGTAGGACCTACAACTTCCTTTTTATCATCCTTATCTTGTTGAATATAGTAATAAGCTGACGATGATGACAAACCGAGGTTACACGCTATGGTAAAAAAAAGAGAAAGCACTAGTACAGTAAGACATATTCTTTTCATACCTAAAAATCCTTAATTCTTACATATAATTTTACGGCTAAACTTAGGATAAGTCAATGTTATATTTAAGTATTTAAAGCTTTTCGAGTCCATTTTTTATAGTTTTACTGCTATACCCAAATTTACGCCAAAATCAAACGAATTTAACCAATAATCTGGAAACTCCTGACTAAAGTCTAAGGTATTTGGGCTAGCTGCAGTACTTTGCGCTAGATCTTCTAAAGATGGTGGTAGCGTAATATAACCAGGTTTATACAAGTTAAATTGACTATAAAAGCCAAATAGCAAGTCTGTTGTTTGTAGTATAGGAACTGCATAACCAAGTTCAAAGCGTGCTGAAAAAGCCAGTGGATTCATTTTTAAAAGTAAATCATCGCTCACAACAATTGTTCCTACTTCGGTTTTAACCATACTTGGATCAGATGAATATATAGTATATTGAGGGGTAGCGTCTAATAAAGCTTTCCCACCTACTCCTAAGCCAATCGAGAACCTATTGTCAAAAAACAAAGCATGACTTTTTACGCCAAAATTTACTACAGGTGTATAATCTACAACTACAAAAACATCTATTGCAGTTCCATTAAACTCAGAAATTGATTTTTGGGACATATTTCCCATACCAATGCCAACATACCCTTGTAAATCGATTCCAGAAAATGAATGGTTTTGAGACAATCCAAATACCTCGTTACTGTCAAAGATGTACCCAACAGCCATCTCACCCCCAATAAGTAGACCACTTAAAAATCCAGTCATCTCTGTTGCCGACGGATTTAAATATTTTAGTGTTTCCTCTGAAACATTTGGCAATGATAGAGTTCCTCCAAAGTCTGCTCTAAAATTTAATGTCCAACCTTTATCAAATGAAAACAAGTGTACTGCTATACTTAATAAAAAGAGAAGCATGCATACTTTTTTAGTAATTATTTTATTCATGCAAACAACCTAATTACCAACATTTTTTGCTTCTGCTTCAATTAAATACGGTGAAGTACTTGAAAAATCTGGGTAAAAGTCAGAGACATCAGGACTATTGTTGGTTTCTTGACCTTCTTCACTTGATGCAAAGAAAACAAAATTATGGTCTTTATTTACATACCCAATTGGATCATATTCAAAAAAAGGACGTGTTTCATCGTTTATTCCTATAGGAACAACATCAATAGGTAACCAATTTTCTGGAGCGTTAAAAATTGATAAAGAAGATGGAACCGCATATGTAAACAATAGTGAAGTATACGTGTCTAGTGCCATAAGCATGGTATCTACTGGCATTCCATAAACATTAGATGTGTAACGATAAAATATAAAACGTTCCATACCCCGTTCTGTACTGTCAGTGATTGTTGCTTGGTTATACATACTTTCAACTTTATAAAACGGAATATAACCGTCATATTTGTAATACGTTACATCTTCCATCGTCATATCGCCCATAGGAGGTAAAGAAGGCATCGTTATGTTCTCACCCTTATATTCATATGTTAGGTTATGTGAATTTGTAAGCGTTGGTAAATACTGCATATTTTCACTAACAATCCAACTGGCATTATAGG
>CAYJLQ010000226.1:0-2512 GCA_964370725.1 uncultured Treponemataceae bacterium | reverse complement strand
CAGTTTGATCAGCCCAGTGTACTAAAGGGGCCTTGTTTTCAGTATTGTTACTCATAAAGTACATTATACAAAATTTTTGAAGTGTTTTCAATAGGACTTTACAATTACAATTTTTGCCTTTATACTTATTATAGAAGCGTAAAATGATTTTTTTGCACACGGAGGCTTGAGTGAAATTTTCAACAAAAGGTATTTTAGTTACACTTACCATTAGCATTGTCCTTACAGTATGCTTTTTGTTTTTTGAGATGAGCAAAAATGCTAAAATACTTAACAACATTTTAGACTTAGTAGAGTTTCGTATCAATGAAACAGTAGAAAAAGCAGTAAGAGCTACAGACAGTTTAAGAATAGCGCAGTCACTAACCGAAGGAAATTTAGATAAACAAGAATTTGAAAATACTGTTCTCCAATCATTTGAAATTAAGAACATTAAAACTCTTGCTTATGCGCCAGATGGCGTTATAGCATACACGTATCCAAATACACCGTCACTTCATGGAAAATCTTTGTTCTCTGATGAAGTACTACTGCAATCAATGCAAGAAGCTATTACAAAGGGCGAACAAGTATTAGCAGTATCTTTTAATGATAATGCTTATGAAGGTACTTTATATGTTGTTACACCACTTGGAGGTAGTACAGTATCTTTAAGTTATATTGATCCTGCAATAGCAATAGAAAACTCAGGAGCAGCTTTATTAAAAAGCATTGGGTACGAATACCAGTTTTCATATGCCGGCGGGGATGAACATGTGCTTGTATCAAAATCTGAGAACTTTGGATCAAAATTTCGGATAGGAGAGGATATAAATTTAGGTGGTACAGTTTGGAATTTAACTATTCATATGAATGGCGTGGGGTTATTTAATATTTCAAGTATAATAATTTTCTTTTTTGCTATACAAGGAATTGGATTTGCAATTATAGCACCTTCAAGAAGTGAAAAGAAAAGTAGAGAAATATTATATGATATAACCTATAAAGACTCTCTTACAGGTGCTTTTAATAGAAAAAGGCTTATGCGTTTTTTCAACGCGCGTAAGCTTGATAACAATGCACCATTTGCAATGTTTTACACCGATATCAATAATTTTATAGGCGTAAATGAAAAATATGGCCGCAATACGGCAGATGAAATACTAAAGGAATTTACTAAAAGACTTGGTGCATATGTGCGTGATGCAATTATTGTTCGTTTAGATGGTGATGATTTTATTGTTGTCATTACTGGCGATTTTACAGATGAAATTTTACAAAGCATTAAAGAGCGTTTAGATCATGCGTTTGAAAAACCGCTCGTAATAAAAGATGTAGACATAACAATATCGGTAGCAGTTGGGTATACATCGTTCCCACGAGAAGGACAAAGCTTAGAAAAACTTCTTGCAGTATGTGCTCAGCGAGTTAAAACCGTAAAAAAAAGTTCAAAGCTAGTGTTTTAATCAATTAGCATTGCAGCTAAGTTTTCAATATCTTCTAAAATTGACTCTTGGTGTGCAATGCTATCTTCTTGACCAGAGGAAATATCTCTTTGGAACAAAACTTCCCATTGTAAATAGACTGAAATGCACTGAAACTGCTCACCAATAATTCGGTATTGCGTATCAGTGGTTTCACTTGCACCAACGAGCATAAGAGCAGCCTTTTTACCTTTAAGGCCACTAGTATTGCTTATAAACTTATCAATAATCATTTTTAGCTGGGAAGAAAAGCCCCACCAATAAACAGGGCTTGCGAAAATAATAAAGTCTGCTTTACAAAGCTTTTCAATAATACTTGCAGCGTCATCATCTTCAATACACGCGTGAGATTCCTCACATTGATAACACGCAGAACAACCTTTAAGCTTCATTTCTTCTAGTCTAATAATTTCGAGGCAGTGTGATTTATCTAAACCTTTTGCAAAACGGTTTATCATGCACATAGTGTTTCCCTGCTTTCGAGGGCTACCATTCAGTATTACAATATTCATATATTATAGTATAACACTGTCTCTGCCATATTACAACACAGCTTTTAAACTTTCCAACGCCTTCTCTAAAACACTCCATGAACTTGTCATGTTAACTCGTTGAAATCCTAATCCCTCTGGCCCAAACATAGTGCCACCATCAAGCCAGAGTTTTGCTTTCTTTTGTACAAGCTCTTCCAATTCTTCTTCTGTAAAGCCGTATGCAGAAAAATCGAGCCATACTAGGTATGTTCCTTCTGTTTCTACCATTACAACTTTTGGTAAATTAGCTGCCAAGTATTCTCTCATTTTTTCGATATTACTTCTAACATACGCTAGCATTGCTTCCATCCATGGCTCGCCCTTTGTGTAGGCTGCTTTTACCGCAGTAAGACCGAAAATATTTGGCTCTCCATATCCAGAAACGGTAAAAGCATTTTCTACCTTTTCTTTCATTTCTTTATTTGCAATAAAAATATTTGAGATTTGTAGGCCTGCGAGATTAAACGTTTTACTTGGAGAAGTGCAAGTAATGCATATATCTTCAAATTCTTTTTT
>CAYJLQ010000225.1:0-2521 GCA_964370725.1 uncultured Treponemataceae bacterium | reverse complement strand
CTGTGTTTTGTGAGTCAGCAGGAATTGTTAACGCTGTTTGACTCATTTTAAGGTCGTTTGCACCTGTAGAAATTGCAATAGCAAGAGCAAGAGCTTCTTCTGGAACTTTTGATTCTTTGTTTACAGCAAATGCTTGGCAACCAAGGTAGTTAGTTGTAATAGGTTCTACACCACCTGGAACTGTTGGGTATGCAAAGTAACCCCAGTTAAAGTCAGGTCCTACAACACCTTTAATTTCGTTAGGAAGCCATGCACCATTAGCACACATTGCAGCTTCGCCTAAACCAAATTCTGTGTTTTGTCCTGCAGGGAAAACGTTTGTTGCAACATAGTCTGAGAAGTAACCATTAGAAGCAAATTGTTCAAATTCTTCAATTGCTGCTACAACTTGTGGGTTATCCCAAGTCATTCCATCGCCATTAACTAATTTTACAATGTTTTCTTCACCAATGTAGCGAGAAAGGTGCCAACCTAAGTTAGCTGTTGCATATGCATCGTCCATAGTAATAGGAGTAATTCCTGCTGCTACTAATTTTGCACATACTTCTTCAAATTCTGCCCAAGTTTTAGGAGTTGAAGTGATTCCAGCTTGATCAAAAAGATCTTTGTTATACCACCAACCCCATGTTGTTGCTTGGTAAGGAACAACGTGTAAGTTTCCTGTTGAGTGTAAGTTACGTCCAACTGATACAAGACCAGCATTTGCATGATCAACGATGTAATCTGCTGCTAAATCTTCTAAGTCTAAAAGATATTGTCCCCAGTTAATTGAAACACGGTCAATAGCTTCGTCAAAAAGGTCAATAGCTTGACCTGCTTCTAAAGCTGGTTCTAAACCTTCACGAATACCATTACGGCCTTTGAACTCAACTTGAACATTGATACCAGTTTCTTTTTCGTAAGATTCAACAGCTTCTTTAATTACTATTGCTTGTGGTTCACTTTCTGACCACATTGACCAATAAACAACTGTAGGTCCTTCAGCCGTTCCACCGCCACATCCCATAAGAACGAGCGCCATTACACAAACAAATCCTAATACTGAAAATGTTTTTTTCATAGATCCTCCATTGTGCATGTAACACAAATTGTTTTTTACTGTCATCTGACAGTTAGAGTTATTTTTATGCAAGTGTTTTCATAAACTCTTGCACTAAATCCCATTGTTCATCCATTGATTGCATTAACTTTATTTGCGTTCTTGCCCTGTCAATGTTGTGTGTTTCTCTTTCTATTTTATAATATACATCGCCATTTAAGTAATCTGTTAAAAAGCGAATACCCATTATATGAGCAAAAACTCTTCCAGATTCTGGAATAAGGCTTGTTTCATAGTCTGACAATACACTTCCTGCAATTTCGTAATATCCTTTTATTAGCGATTTAAAAAGGCTTATGTTAAAGGTAATTTTTGATAAATCTTGCTCATCTTCTGTTCCAGTGTTAGTTGCAGTTCTAATTAGGTCACCTGTATCAAAAAGCAAGGTCCCTGGCATAACAGTATCGAGATCAATCATGCATATTGCATCGCCTGTTTCATCATCAAAAAGAATGTTATTAAGCTTTGTATCGCTGTGCGTAATTACTTCACGTAGTTTTCCATTTTCAAGCCCTTCAGTTAAAACCATAGAACGCTTTCTGTTTTCTTGCATAAAGTTTATTTCATCTTGAACTTCTTTAGCTCTACCTTTAACATCATTCTTTAAAGCTTCATCAAATTGTTCATATCGCCACTTCATATTATGAAAACGTGGAATTGAATCAAAAAGTCTTGGGCCATTGTAATCTGAAAGCTGTTCTTGAAATAAGCCTACTGCTTTTCCGACTTTGTAAGCAAGTTCTTCATTTTCCATAACTTCGAGAGTGCGTGCATTTTCAACAAAGATGTATGTTCTCCAATATTCCCCTTCTTCGTCAAGATGAAAAAGTTTACCTTCTTTTGTTGGAACAACCAGAAGCGTATGTCGACTAATATTTTTTTCGCCAGATTTTTCTAATTTTTTAGCTATGTGACTTGTAGCATTATGAATGTTTTCCATAACTTCATCTGGGTGCTTGAATACATTTTTATTAATTCTTTGATGTGTGTAGCGAATAAGTGTTCCGCCCTGATTTCGAGTAGATACATATGTGTTATTTATATGACCAGATCCAAAGCCCTTGTAGCTTTCTAAGTCTCCATATGTACAAAATGCATTTAAAATATGCTCAATTTTTTTAAAGTCCATAATACATCCTCAATCCTTCAAATATTATAACACAGATTTTAGATATTGCAAGATGCAAAACAAAGAATTTCTAAAATTTTATAAGGACAACAAAATGTTTTTCTGGCTAATCATTGTAACTAATTTCAAAGTAGTCTAAATATTTTTTAAAAGCGTCTTGAGCAGTTAAACAGGTATCAAGTAAAAAGCCACGCTCTTCTTTCCATTTTGAAAGTCCACGATAATAAAATATTTTTAGCTCTTCTGTAATTATAAAAGGAGTTACATTATTTCTTAAGCATTCTTTAAACATA
>CAYJLQ010000224.1:0-2528 GCA_964370725.1 uncultured Treponemataceae bacterium | reverse complement strand
ATACAAGTAAATACCTTTTTTTTTACCTTATTAAAAAGTTGGTACAAATCTTGCAATCATACTTATACTATTGGTTGAATTTTATTCTAAAAGTTCTATGTAAATTTGTTTTGTATATTTAATATATACAAAATGCTTATTAAGCAGGTGTATCAATGGAAAAAAATGTAAACGAATTGTATGAAAGTATTTGTAGTGAGAATGTTCCTTTAGAAATTGCAAGTAAAACAGTTATAGAATATATATACAATAATGCAAATAAGTATGGAATGTTCAGTATGAATGAAGACGAAAAAAGCGATTTTATTATATATCTTTACGAGAGAATGGATAGAATACTTTTACATTATTGTAAAAATCTATCATCATTTTCTACATATTTATTAACAGTAACTTTAAATTTTAAGAAAACATGGTTTAAGAAGTACTACCATAAAAGAGCAAAAAGTGAATCTGTAAAATATTATTATCATAAGGAAGTAGAATACTGCCTAAATGATTCTAATGCGACATATTTAGATAATATATATACTGAATTAGAATATAGTAGTAATAATTTGAAAAAAAACGAAGCCCTTGCAATATTGGTTTTAGCATTAAAATCATGCTATTATCTAACAGAATATCATATTGAAATGATTTCAAAAAGAACTGGATATTCAAAAGAAAAAATACAAATACTAAAAGAACAACTAGAGAATTTAATAAGAAATAAAATTGATAAAAATAACTTAGAAAAGGAACGAATTAATAGTGCATACATAAAGAAAAACTCGTGTCTATTTGAACTAATGTATATGAAAAAAGATACACCGATAGCAGAAAGGCTTATAAAAAACTATTATTTTTATACAAAAAGTTGGAAGCAGAATATTGAAAGACTACATAACATTGCACCGATTAGGCCATCAAATGCTCATATTGCAGGAGTTCTAGGAATAAAAGAACATGTAGTAAATAGACTATTACATGAAATTAAAAACAATAAATACCATTCTGTTTCATTATAATTTAGACAAAAAATTGTAAAAGATATGGCTTAAGAAATAAAAAAATGATATAATTAAAATATGACAATTTATTTAGCTACAGGAAACAAACACAAAAAAGATGAGATGAGTCAATTATGTAAGGGGCACACAATAAAAATACCCCTTGATGAGTCTATTGAATTTGATCCCGAAGAAACAGGATTGACTTTTATTGAAAATTCTCTTATAAAAGCAAAGGCATTATGGGAAATTGTAAAACAGCCGGTACTTGCAGATGATTCAGGAATATGTGTAAGTGCTTTATCCGGCGTACCCGGAATATACTCTGCAAGGTATGCAGGGGAAAAATATCCTCAAGGAAATCCTACCCAAAAGCAAAAGCTAAGTCAACAAGAACAAAATACCCTACTCTTAGAACACATAAACTCAAAAGATAATATAGAGTCTAGAAAATGTCACTATGTATGTGCAATGGTGCTATATTATGGTGAAGATGCTTTTATATGTGTTCAAGAAACTATGGAGGGAGAACTTGTAAAAACTATTGATGATGCGTGTGGCGCAGGAGGGTTTGGTTATGACCCAATAGTTTTTTTACCAGATTTTAATAAAACAGTAGCAGAGTTATCAGAAGATGAAAAAAATGCTATTTCTCATAGAGGGAAAGCTACTAAAAAGATTTTAAAATTTTTAGATAGCTTTGATAAATAAGGATATTTAATGCCATTACATACACAAAAAATAAGCGAAGCCGTTGAATCTGTTTTTATTTTTTTTGAAACAAAAGTTCTTGTAAAAACAGATAACAGAGACTTTCCTTCTCTTGATGTTTTTCAACAACTACAACAGAATGAGGAAATTTCTTTTTGGATATACGAAGATACATACAACTATGTTGCTACATTCGTAAATGAGGAAGAATTTCTTGTTGAAGGATATGAGTTCATACCTCTTGTACAAATTTTTTCTAATAACACTAATATCACTCCAATTATTTCAAGAGCAAGGTCCTTAGTATTATGGCGCAGTGAAATGCACTTTTGTTCACATTGTGGATCAAAGCTAAGCGATGCCATAGATGAAACAGCTGTAGATTGTCTGAAGTGTTCAAAGCGTCGCTACCCGGCCTTTAGTCCAGCTATTATTGTTTTAATACGCAAAGATGATAAAGTACTACTTGCAAAACATGCAAACAGAGGGCATAATTTTCATACCTGTTTAGCAGGATACTTAGAACAAGGCGAAACACTTGAAGAATGTGTAAAACGTGAAGTATTTGAAGAAGTAGCATTACAGGTAAAGAATGTTAAATACATTAAAAGTCAATCATGGCCATTTCCAAATCAAATTATGTTTGGTTTTATTTGTGATTGGGAGTCTGGTGAAATAAAAGTTGATAAAAATGAATTAGAATATGCTGCCTGGTATAAAAAAGATAGTTTACCTGAAATACCATACAAAGGCACAATAGCAAACTTCTTAATCACAAGTATTTTTGATTAAACGAACTCTTTATAAAGTAAAAATAATTGCTTT
>CAYJLQ010000223.1:0-2563 GCA_964370725.1 uncultured Treponemataceae bacterium | reverse complement strand
ATTTTGATGCTGCAAAACTTTTTAAGAATTTACGCAAGGTAAATGCTATTAAAACAGTTGCAAAAATCATTACGCACGATAGTGCGTTTATTACTGGCGATACTCCAAAACGAATCATAGAGTATACGTATAAAGGCAGTGTTGTTGAACCAGGGCCAGAGACAAAAAATGTAATAACAAAGTCTTCCAACGAAAGCGTTACAGCCATTAAAAAGGCTGAAATAATTGCAGGCATAATTGCAGGAACTATTATCTTTAACATTGCTTGCCTAGATGTTGCACCTAAATCGTGTGCAGCTTCTACTATTGAATAGTCAAACTCATCAATGCGAGCAAGTATTATTAAAAAAACAAAGGGTAAGCAAAATGTTGTGTGTGCTATAAATATTGTCATTAATCCTAATGGAAGTTTTATGCCTGCAAAAAATATAAGCATACTTACACCGGTAATTACTTCAGGTAATACCATTGGTAAAAAGTTAATGGCTTGAATGTATGCCTTTCCTCTAAATTTATACCATCTTATTCCTACTGCTGCAAATGTCCCTAGTACGGTCGAAAGTGCTCCAGAAGAAAGGGCAACAATAAGACTGTTTTGAAGCGATGCCCATAGGTCATCTGAGTCAAAAATAAGAGCCTTGTACCATGTAAGAGAAAAGTTTGTAAACTCGCCACCTTTCGATTCGTTAAAGGAAAAAATAACCGTTACAAAAAGTGGTAAAAATAAAAATACTAAAGTAAATAGTAGTACTGCAAAGGAAAATGAAAATCGTCCTCTTTGCTTAACAAAGGCTCTACGAGCATGGCGAGTTGATTCGCTTGATTTTTTAATTTGTCGTAATGTAGATGTTATGCTTCCTTGGCCTTTCATAGCTCTACCTCCGACACAGATTTTTTTACAGTCTCTTCTTTTTTACCAGCAAACATTACCCATAAAACACCGAGCGTACTTATAATAGTTATAACAAGTGAAAAGCCTGCGGCTAGGGGCCAGTTTCGAGTTTTATTTACTTGGTCTACTATGATGTTCCCAATCATGTAAGAATCTTTTCCACCTACTAAAAGAGGAACAGTGTAAGACCCAAAAATGGGAATAAATGTAAAAATAATTGCAGTTGTTACACCACTTTTTACGTTTGGCAATAGCACCTTTATCATTGATGTTATTTTAGATGCTCCTAAGTCTCTTGATGCTTCTAAGAGTGAAAAATCAAAGCGATCGACTGCGGTAAAAATGGGCAAAATTGCATAGGGCAAAAACATGTATACCGAAACGGTTACAACAGCCCCTGAATTATACAAAAGCTTAAAATGCTCTGTTGTAAGCCCTAAAGTAATAAAAATAGTGTTTAAAATCCCATCATTACCGAGTATGGACATCCAAGCAAATATGCGAATTAATGAATTGGTCCAAAAGGGAACTATTATCAGTATTAAAAATAAAGTTTGATGTTTGCTTTTTGCAATTGCGTAACCACAGGGTAGTGCAAGCATAATTGTAAACACTGTGCATAATAGTGAAATCCAAACGGTGCGAAAAAATACCATCCCATATGCAGGATTCATCATTTGCGAAAATGCAACAAGTGAAAACTCGTATTCTACACCACCATACAAGCCCTTTTTTAAAAAGCTATATAAAACGATTATTAATATTGGGGCTACAAAGAATATGGAAAACCATACGCCCATTGGCCATGAGTAAAGCGGTCCAAGATTTATGCGGCTATGCTTGCTGCCTAACTGTTGGCCGCTCATTGATCAATATCCTCAACGATGTAACCATCATCGGCATGCCAAGAAATATACACTTCATCTTTCCATTCAATTTCTAGTCCATCATCAAGGTAATTGGAGTGTTGTTTAAAAACTTTTATAAGTGTGCCGTTTTCAAGTTGTACATAAAACTTAGATTGGAATCCTGAATATACAGGTTCTTCAACCATGCCTTTGAATACATTTAAGTTCTTTTTTGATGAAGCAGGCTTTTCATGAGATATTCTTATTTTCTCAGGTCGAACGGTAAAACATACACGCTGTCCAACTTCAGTTTCGTCGTAATCGGTAACTTTTATTGGAATCCCAAGTTCAGGAATGTTAAGTGTACACATGTACTCATTTTCACGGTCTTCTAAAGGCCATTCTTTACATTCTTCTACAGTTGCATCAAAAATATTTGTTTCACCAATAAATTGGGCTACAAATTCTGTTGCTGGCTGTTCATAAATTTCAAATGGGGTACCAATTTGTAATACTTTTCCTTTGTTCATAACTGCTATGCGGTCAGAAACAGATAAGGCTTCAGATTGGTCGTGGGTTACATAGATGAATGTAACACCAACTTTGTCATGTATATTATCTAATTCAACTAAAAGGTTAGATCGGAGTTTTGCATCAAGCGCTGAAAGTGGTTCGTCTAAAAGGAGTACACTCGGTTCACTAATTAGAGCACGTGCAATAGCTACACGTTGTTTTTGTCCACCTGACAGTTGATTTGGTTTTTTATGGATATGCGCGTTAAGTTGTACGAGGTGAAGATATTCTTTTACCTTGTTTTCTATTT
>CAYJLQ010000222.1:0-2573 GCA_964370725.1 uncultured Treponemataceae bacterium | reverse complement strand
ACTCGATTTTCCCTTCTTAAACAATACAAGCTTAAATGTTGAAACCCCATTATTAATTGGAACCGATGTGGACATGACAGAAATGAATATTAGTGTTTCCACAGATATTATTACAAGCAGTGCAAAAAGCCGCACCCTAAACATTGAAAAAGCAAATCGTAATGTAGAACTTGCAAAGAGAGATTTGCATAACAGAACGCTTTCCGTACAAGAAAGCTTTTGGACATCTCTAAAATCTCTTTATACACTTGAAGCAAATATATTAAAAACTGAGGATGATTTTATTGAAGAGCAACTCGATTTTGAATTAGTCCAAGCGCAAGGTTATGCTCCGCAATCTGCCTCATTCAGAACCCAAGAACTGAATGTAAAAAGTGCAGAATGGACAGTAGAAGAAGCTGAACGACTTTTTTTAAACGAATTACAAATTTTTTTGGTTGATTGTGGTTTTTCACAAAATGAAATAACAGAACTTCCGCTTCTACCTCTTTCTATTACCAACACAGAAATTTTGTCTATACAAGACTTTGACCCTGCTTTGTATGCGATGCTCGATGAATCAATTTGGAATGCAGATTATAACGAAAAGGTTCGAGATGCAAACATAGACTTTTCTCTACAAGCAGAAGCATCTTTTGAACGTCGTAATGCAACAAGCACTATGGCAGAAGAAAGCAGTGCTGGCTTAGGTCTCAATGCCGGTTGGAAAGGCTTTACAATTGGAAGCGGTGTATTAATCCCCATCGAAAACCCTAACGAACCAAAACTTACATTTTCATTTGCATTGGATATGAATACTACGCGTTTAGCATCTTTAAGTGATGAAGAAAAAATGTATGAAGCAAACTTAGACTTACTTTCTATAGAAAAAGCAGAAGATTCATTTGATCAAGAGATGCAAACATCCTTTAGTGATGCACTCGATTTAGAATGGCAAAAAGAAAAAAACAAAGAAGAATTAGCATTATACGAAGAATTATACAATGACACACAGGACTGGTACGACCAAGGTATTGTATCTTCGCTAGACTTGTTACAAGCAAAAACAAATTATGAACAATCGCTGGCAACACACAACGCTAGTCTTATTGATGTACTTATATATAATCTAACATTATCACAATTATTTATTGGAGAGGAAAATGAAGAATAAGAAGTTAAATAGAAAAAGTATTATCGTAATTATTATAGTAGCAGTGCTATTGATACTTATAATTCTAGCAAACACAATTGGAAACAGGTCTACTACATTAAGTGAAATGAGCTACACTGTGAGAGAAGAAATTTTTGAAAATGTTATTGAAATATCTGGAACAGTGGAAGCTGCAGAAAGTCAATCATTACAAATTGCTGGAGAAGGAACAGTTGAGGCAGTATATGTTAAAGAAGGCGATTTTGTTACTGACGGCACAGTTATTCTAGAACTAAATACATCGCAAGCAGAATACAACCTTGCACAACTCGATTATAACTTAGAGCAAACTCGTATAAATGGCTCTGCAAAAGAAATTGAGCTTATGGAAAAAGAAAGAGAAATGAGGCTCGATGACCTTGAAGATAGGCAAGTTATTGCAACCTTTGATGGGATCATTGCAGAACTTGATGTTTCAGAAGGAGATGTTTTTGAAGCAAAGGATGAAGTTGGGACTCTTATAAATAGAGAGTATTTAAAAGCAACAATTGAAGTAGTTGAAACAGATGTTGCTCGCCTTGCTGTAGGGCAAGAAGTTGTGCTCACATTCCCCGCTTTTGATGGAGAAGTAATAGGAACAGTTACATCGTGGCCATCAGTTGCATACATTACAAACTCAGGAGCAAGTGTTGTCGATGTAGAAGTACGAATAGACAACCCTCCATCTGAAATTTTACCAAGTTATTCTTTTATTGGAGAAATTATCATTAGCCCATCAGAAACACTACTATTGGTTGAAAGGCAAGCAATAAAAAGGGAAGGAAAGGAAACTTCTGTTGAAGTAATCTTGGATGATGGTAGCATTGAAAGCAAAATAATAGAAATGGTGCCCTATAACACAAACTATATGAGAATACTCAGTGGTGTGCAAGCTGGTGATATATTAAAAGCGCAAGAAGTTTCGCCATCGGGCGCTAACATAAGAAGCGGCGTCCAATCCCTAAGAGAAGCTACAGGTACAGAAGGAGGTCCAGGAGCGGGAGGACCCCCAGGCGGTGGTGGCGGAGGGCCAAGATAATGAGCAGAATAATTGAACTAAGTGATGTTTGGAGAATCTACACCATGGGAGACAACGAAGTGCAAGCGCTACGAGGAATTAGCTTTAGTGTAGAAAAAGGTGAGTTTGTATCCATTATGGGACCTTCAGGCTCTGGTAAATCAACCTGCATGAATATGATTGGCTGTTTAGACAGCCCAACAAAAGGTGATGTAATAATAAGCAGCGCAAGAACTAAAGATTTAAGTGAAAAAGAACTTGCGCATCTTAGAAACAAAACAGTTGGCTTTGTATTTCAACAATACAATCTTTTATCAACCATGACAGTTCTTGAAAATGTTATGCTTCCCCTACGCTATCAAGGCTTAGAAATTGAAGACAGAA
>CAYJLQ010000221.1:0-2574 GCA_964370725.1 uncultured Treponemataceae bacterium | reverse complement strand
GAGTACAATAAATCATTAGCCGCTTTTACGTTAATATTTCTAAACTCCCCTGCTTTTTTTCCAGCAATAAGAATTGTAGACATTAAGTGTCGGAGCCTGACTATGCGCCGTCTAACTTTTACGTTTGGATCCTTTCCAGCTTTTTTTACTTGTAGTAGGTAAGCTAGTATTACACCAAATAATTCTTTATTCTCAACACATTCCTTAAAAATACAGTCCATCATTTCAACTAGTTTTTGTGAATATGTTTTGCTTTCGTCGCTAATTACTTTTTGAATAGCGCCTTCCAAGCTTTCTGCGAGTTGCTTAATACTCCACAGAAAAATTTCTCTCTTATTTTTAAAGTAAATGTAAAGTGTTGTTCGAGTAATTCCACACTTATTCGCTATTTTTTGAAAAGTTGCATCTTCGTAGCCTTCATCAACAAAAACATCTAAAGCTTTTTTTAATATCGCTTTTTTTCTTTTTTCATGATCTACAACAATTCCCATTTTATTCCTCTTTTCCTTTATTTTCGTACATAAACAATGTTGTGTCTAGAATACCACTTTTTAAAGCTTTTCGTGACACTGCTTTTTTTCCAAATTTTGATTCAAAATCCATATCTGCAGTAATAAATCCCATTTCCCAACCAGGAAAACTTTTTATTAAGTCAGACATGTCTTTATAAAGCATGTTTATTTCTTCTTCTGTTCCTATTCTTTCTCCATATGGAGGGTTTGAAAGAATTAACCCTGTATCATAAGGCGCTGAAAGCTCCCTAAAGTCTGCAATATCAATCTCTGGGCGAGGGATTCTGTTATCAGAACCAATAAGTTGTAAGGCTCTACCAGCCGTTACACAGGCTCTTTCAATGTTTTCTCTTGCTCTTTCCACTGCTGAAAAATCAATATCGGTACCTGTTATTCTACAGATTACATCAGTTCTTATTTTTTCTGCTTCTTTTTGTTTGATTTCTTCTGCCTGAGCTGCATTGAAAATAGTTAAATTTTCTAAATCGAATCGACGACCAAAACCTGGCGCTACATTATGAGCATAAAGCATAGCTTCACTTATAATTGTACCAGAACCACAAAAAGCATCGTGCAGGGGAGTTTTTCGTCTCCAACACATTACATGAAGCAACGTTGCCGCAAGAGTTTCTCGAATTGGGGCAACACCACCATCCATTCGATAACCACGTCTATTTAGAGGTTTTCCAGATAAATCTAAGAGAATGCTTACTTCATTTTTCTCTATATAGATTCGAATATCAGATTTATTTCCTGTTTCAGGTAATACTTCCATTCCCCACACAAAGCCCAATTTTTTGCAAATAGCTTTATGCGCAATTGTTTGTATACTATGCTCAGAAGAGAGCTTACTTCTAAAGGTACGTACTTTATCGAGATGCAGACGTACGTCCTTTCTAAAATAATCTTGCCAAGGAATTGCATACACTCCATCAAAAAGAGAATCGAAGTCTTCAGCTACAAATGAGGCTAATTGTAAATATACCCTGTCTGCAGTTCTTAAACACAAATTTGAACGAAACAAACCTTCTTCAGGACATTCAAACCTAACTCTACCAGGTGAATTTCCTAAGGGCTTATAGCCTAAAAGTTTAATTTCGTTAGAAAGAATTTTTTCTGCCCCAATTGAGCAAAGTGCAACTAATTTTACCATTATGACATTATAACAGATATTGAATAGTTGTGCAATTGTCATATTAAAATATTTCTTTTTTTTGTAACTTTTATTTTAATACTTTGTTTTTATTATAAAAAAAGCATATTTTATGGGCCAGTTGACATTTATTGGTTTTTAAGGTATTTTATAATGACATTATAAATGGTATTGTCATTCAAATATTTTTTTAAGGAATTTTAATGTTAGTAAGAATTGCAGGGATTGGAAAAGCTGTCCCAAACAAAGTTATGCATAACAACGATTTTGACCCAAGTCTCGAAACATCTGATGAATGGATTCGTTCACATACAGGAATCGAAAATCGCCATATAGCAGAAAAGGGCGATAAAACTTCTACATACGGAACAGAAGCATGTTTAAGTGCAATTAAAAACGCAGCATCTAAAGGTATAAACGTTTCTATTGAAGATATAGATTATATTATCTGTGGAACTGCAACGGGTGACTACGTAGGGTTTCCTTCAACAGCCTGCGTTATCCAAAAAAATCTTGGCGCAGAAAATGCCGCTGCATTTGACATTACGGCAGCATGTTCTGGCTTTATTTATGGCTTAGAGATGGCTACATCATTAATGCTTCGTACTAAAAAACGATACGCACTTGTTATCGGGGCAGAAATTTTATCAAAAATTTTAGACTGGACCGATAAAACTACCTGTGTACTTTTTGGAGATGCAGCAGGGGCTGCTCTTTTAGAGTTAACCGATAGCGACAGCGACGGCAAATCATCTGGTATATATTCTTCAATTCTTGGCTCAGATGGAAAAGGGGATGAGCATCTTTACTTAAATGATAAAGGCCACCTATACATGAACGGCCGGGCAGTATACAACTTTGCAGTAGATAAAATCACAACACTTATTGCCGATGTTATGAAACAAGAAA
>CAYJLQ010000220.1:0-2578 GCA_964370725.1 uncultured Treponemataceae bacterium | reverse complement strand
CAACTGCAAAAGAAGAAGGATTCGACAGAATTGCATACCTTTTTGATGCAGTTGGTAAAATTGAAAAAGAACACGAAGAAAGATACAAAAAACTTCTTGAAAACCTTAATAACGGTTCAATGTATGAAGATGGCGAAGATGTATTCTGGATTTGTGAAAACTGCGGACACATTCACTATGGCAAAAAAGCTTTGGAAAAATGTCCAGTTTGTGACCATCCAAAAGGTTATTTCCAACGAAACGTAAAAAACTACTAAGATAGATTTTTATCTACAGAGCGCATAACCCCGTTCACAAACAATAACCATTGGAAAACTTCAGTTTTTCAATGGTTACTTTATTTTAAATGCGATGTTTGCAACAAAAATCAAAATATTTCAAAGATTTTTGTGCAAACTCGACAGTTAACTGAAAAAGTTACAGACTTTTTCAGTTAACTAATTGACGGGTGGTGTTTTTTTATATACACTAGTAACATGATTTTATTTTACTTAAAAAAGAATTTTGTTGACGGATGGGATAACCTATTATGGATAGCCGTTTTTAATATATGTTTGTTACTATGGGGAGCACTTGGGTTTTTCCTTGTGTCTTCAGTAGCATATATCCCTATAGCTGCACTATGCATTTCTCTCATTTTTGTTTGTCTTTCAATGATACCAATTTTTTCGTTAAGCGATGCCTGCTATAAAATAGCAAACTTCAAATCTGTACCAATACGTGATGTGTTTTTAAACTTTAAGAATGTTTGGAAAAATGCATTATCATTTGGGGTGGTTATATGTTTCGTACTATTTACTTGCTTTATAGGTCTCCCTTTTTACTTTCAAATGTATACACAAAATAATGGATTTATATATTTAATTTTTGTAGCATTAATTTTCTGGATATTACTAATAACTCTTTTTGCATTGCAGTGGTTTATGCCCTTACAAACACAGCTTGGTGGTGGACTAAAAAAGAACATAAAAAAATGCTATATTTTGTTTTTTGACAACATTGGCTTTACAATTTTTATGGGTATTTATACGCTCATTATTTTTATTATGTCCGCTTTTCTTGCTTTTTTGGCACCCGGTATTACTGGAGTTGTGCTAGCACATAACAATGCACTTAGGTTGCGCATGTATAAATATGACTGGTTTGAAGAACACCCAGAACTTAGCCCAAAAGAAGCTAGAAAACAAATCCCATGGGATGAACTTATAGCCAATGATAAAGAAACAATAGGCCCAAGAGATATAAAAAGCTTTATTTTTCCGTGGAAATAGATGCAATGAATCAAAAAGTTTTAAACATAATTTTATTTTTAGCATGTATCTTTGCCATTTATCAAGGTGTGGAATTCTATAATGATGAAGGGTTAACTATTTCACTTCTTACTCTTTCACTACTCTTTTTTGCCTGTATGTTTATTCTCTTAAAGAAGATGATTCCTTTATTGATTTTCTCAAGCCTTTACATACTTACTACTCTTATTCAAATTGTATTTTTTGACTTTGAAGTGATATACAAAAGTTTTGTAACGGTACCCCTTTGTTCTTACATAGTGTTTATAAACATTAAGCACTTACAAAACAATAAGGTTCTAATTCAGTACAGTAAAGGCTTAACACTTAGTAAAAGAGCAAAGCATGAAAAAGCGATAGAGAGTTTTACAAAGGCAATCTCATCACAGGAGACTTTTATGCCTGCCTACCTCGAAAGAGCTTTTTCTTATGCGAATTTAAGAAACAATGAAAAAGCTTTGCAGGACTTAGAAAAAGTGTTAGAACTTGATCCTAACAATGAACATGCAAAAGAAAAACTAGAGTCCATTAAAAAAGACTGTAGAAAAGATTAGTATTAACTCGTCCGTTTACTTGCTATACTCATTAAAACAATAAGTATAGCAAGTTAGGCTATTTTTTTCGTATATTTCTTCCTGATAAGGTTCCCATGTGCTTCAACCAAGCAGCCTTTTCTTCAGAAAAATATTCTTCTTCCATTCTCCACTGCCAGTTTGTGCCACCACTCGTTGAAGGAGTATTCATTCTAGCCCTAGAATCAAGTGCAAACAAATCCTGAAGCGGGATAATGGCAAAATCGGCACAAGAAAACAAGGCTAAACTTATAAGACTTGCACATAATTGATCGCGATTCGGTCGTTTTTCACTTAAGCCCCCACTAAGGTAGTCTTGTAAAAGTTCAATCTCCTCATCTTGCGCAGAATCTATCCAGCCTTGCATAGTGTCATTATCATGAGTACCTGTATAGACAATAGTTTTTTGGCAGTACATGTGGGGTAAAAATGAATTAACGAATCCACCACTTCCTGCTTCATTTATGTCAAATGCAAACTGTAAAACGCGCATTCCTGGAAGGCCAAAGTCATCCCGTAGTTTTTCAACACCTTCTGTAATTACACCTAAGTCTTCAGCTATAATTGGAATATCGCCAAGCTCTTTTTGAATAGCTTCAAAAAGCTCCCTTCCAGGGCATTCAATCCATTTCCCATTTACAGCAGTAAGTTCTTTTGCAGGCACAGACCAATATGCTTCAAATCCTCTAAAATGATCAATTCGAACATAATCTACAA
>CAYJLQ010000219.1:0-2601 GCA_964370725.1 uncultured Treponemataceae bacterium | reverse complement strand
TTTGCTATTTCATATATTCAAAGCTATTTTCCACCAGAAAGAAGTAAAAAAATACTAGGGCGTTTTAAAGGAATTGGTGCAAATATTGTAGGTGCACTTTTAGGTACCATTACTCCGTTTTGTTCCTGCTCATCTATTCCCTTATTTATAGGATTTACTAGTGCAAAACTTCCTATTGGAGTTACATTTTCATTTTTAATATCATCTCCTATGGTAGATCTTGCAAGTTTGGTTCTTTTAATGAGCATCTTTGGAGCTCCAGTTGCTGTTCTGTACGTAATTTTTGGTTTAATTATTGCTGTAATTGGTGGAAGTTTAATTGATAAGCTTAAAATGGAAAAATATGTTGAAGATTATATTCTCAATGCAAGTAGTGTTGATTTAGAATCTGAAACACTTACAAAAAAAGAAAGAGCAGTATATGCTAAAGAAAAAACTTGGGAAACATTTAGTAAGGTTTTTCCATATATTTTAATTGGTGTAGGAATTGGTGCTTTTATACACAACTGGATTCCCCAAGAGTTTATTGAAAGCATTTTAGGAAGCAATAATCCATTTGGCGTTATTCTTGCGACAATAGTAGGAATCCCTGTATATGCTGATGTATTTGGTACTATACCAATTGCTGAAGCCTTACTTGGAAAAGGCGCACAACTTGGAACTGTATTGGCATTTATCATGGCTGTAACAACATTAAGTTTACCATCAATGATTATGCTAAAAAAAGCGGTAAAACCTAGACTATTGGGAACATTTATTGCTATTTGTTTTGTTGGAATTATTTTAGTTGGGTACTTATTTAATATTATTCAACAGTATATAGTATAAGGAGATTTTATGAACAAGAAAATATTGAGAATTGTATTACCTGTTGTGATTGTATTGGCAGTTGCAGGTATTTGGATTGTTAGAAATGTGGGGCAAGAAGAAGCTTTGCCAGAAGTTGCCGTTCCTTTAAACATCGGTGAGTTTAACGAAGAATTAATTTTATCCTATAATTTACCAGCCATTATAGACTTTGGAGCAGACAACTGCATTCCATGTAAGGAAATGGCACCGGTTTTGGTTAAACTTAATGCAGAACTTCAAGGAAAAGCTATTATTCAGTTTGCAGATGTTTGGAAAAATCCGCAAGCAGCGAGAGGTTTACCAATTCAAGTAATTCCAACCCAATTACTTATAAATGCTGATGGTTCTCCATACATGCCAAGTGATGAAATTGTAAACATAATTCCAGGGTTCCAATTATTTAAAACACAGGATACAGGTGAGCATGTTTATACTGCTCATCAAGGTGGCTTAACAGAAGAACAAATGCTTGCTATTTTAGACGATATGGGAGCAAATCTATGATAGATACTTGGCTACAATCGTTGAGCTTGGCTATAGAAACATCTTTTTGGCTAGCGCTACTACTAGCACTTTTGGCTGGTATATTAACATCTGTTACACCATGTTCACTTTCATCTATTCCACTTGTAATAGGATATGTTGGAGGAACTTCAGCAGAACCTAAGAAAGCACTTCGCTTATCGCTATTATTTGCGCTCGGTTCAGCAATTACATTTACAGCTTTAGGAGTAGCGGCTTCGCTTGCTGGAAATTTAATTGGAAACTCTGCGAAATGGTGGTATATTGTTCTTGGTGTATTAATGTGTTTAATGGCTCTTCAAACTTGGGAAATATTCGAAATTATACCATCAAGTTATTTAATGTCTAAAAATAAAAAGAAGGGTAATTTAGGTGCGTTTATTGCTGGAATTTTAGGTGGGATATTTTCATCTGCATGTGCAACGCCTGTGTTAATAGCTCTTTTAGCCATTGTTGCGGGGAAGGGAAGTCTTATTTGGGGTGTTGTTCTACTTCTATTGTATTCTATTGGACATGGTGCACTAAGCGTAATTGCTGGTACCTCGGTTGGTTTAGTACAAAAACTTACCACTAACGATAACTTTGGTAAGTGGGGAAAAATCTTAAAAGTTGTAATGGGTACGGCTATTTTAGCAATTGGCCTTTACATGTTTTACTTGGGATTTTAAGTTCTTATTTTTCAACTATATAGCCGTTCTGTATTAAAGCAGTAACGGCTTTTTCATAATCGTCTTTTTTTGTTAAAATATAATCGGTATTGAATGTTGAAACAGCAAAAACACCAATATTTTCTTCGGCAATTATTCGAGTGATTTTTGCTAATACCCCAACTAGTGTAAACTCCATTTGTCCTTGAATGCGCAGAGCTTTCCAGCCATCTTCACGTTCTACCGTGTTTGTTGGAACGTGTTCTGTAAGGCATACAAGAGATATTTCTTCATCTGTTTTTGCTATAAAGCAAAAATCGTCATCTAGAGGTACGTTTTTAGTATTGGTTATTTTGCAAATGGTGAAGTTACCATCTAAAAGTTTAATATTCATATGATAGTATAACATATAAATTTTGATGTGTATATAAAATAACATATCAAAATATTTAAATGTATTGACATTATTTTAAATTAGTAGTATATTAAACATATCAAAAAATATTGATATGTTTAATAATTAAGGAGTTAGAAATGGGTTTATTTAATTTTGGAAAGAAAAAAGAAGTGAAGGGTAGCTGCT
>CAYJLQ010000218.1:574-2611 GCA_964370725.1 uncultured Treponemataceae bacterium | reverse complement strand
TCAAATCTTCTTAATAGAGCATATATAATAATGGTAATTAAAAGCACAGTTAAAAACCAAAAACTAACATGTGATGCTATTTGAAAAAGCCTATTCGAAACATATAGTTCAAACGTAAATGTATTTGTACTATTCTCTACATAGACTGCATTAGAAACAGCCCTACTTTCATCAAATCCATCAGTTTTATATGCAACTTTCTCCCCACCTTCATACATGGTGGTTAACCTATATTGATACCCAAAGTCGTCAAGATTGGTAACACCAACTTTTTCCAAAAATGGATCCAATTCCATTGAAACAGCTGTAAATCCTATAAACTCATCATCAATAATAACAGGGACTCGAATTACAAATCCAAAACCACCATGAACAACACGAAAGGGGCCAGAAACAACAAGTTCGCCCATTTCTTTTGCACGAATTGAATCTTCACGAGTATTCTCATTTTCAAAAACATTAAAGCCAAGAGTATCCTTATACTCTAGATAGGGATATACTTGTGTAACAATTCCATTTGGTAAAAAAGCAATTGTTTGCCGTACATCTGCATCATGCATAACCGCTGCTAATTTTTCGAAACTCTCATCGCTGATTGCACCATGATGGTTTTCAAGGACAACTTTTAATGTTTTTGCATTTTGGGCATAAGACTCAATTGCAGACAGAAGACGAGATGTGTAGAGGTCTAATAAAGAGTTTTCTTTTTCTCTAATCTGCCCATGTATCCTATTTGCAATATAAATAGAAATAAATATATTAACAACAAGTAAAATTAAAAGTGTCATTTTTGAAACTTTCATAAAAAATCCATCCAATAATTATAGTTATGCTACAAAAATCGATACTACATCATTTATACCATGTTTGCAAATTATAAGAGTTATTCACGTTTTCTAATTTTTCCACCTATAAATATATTCCAATAGCAGAGGCAATGAGAAAACTATATGGTATAAAATAAAAGTAGTAGATCATTAATTTTAGACAATAATGAGCTACGAAAGAAAACATAGCTTCCATAGCTCTATTTACTGTTTAAGATAGCTGCTTATATAAAACGAATAATATTGTAAAAGGTTACAAAAAAATTAAAAATTATATTCTTTTATGTTATTGCTTTTTTAGCATCATAACTTTCCTGCAGTATAAAAAAAAGCTAAGTCACTGTATTACAATAACTTAGCTTTGTTCACTCTTGAGCCATGAAGGATTCGAACCTTCGACCTGTAGATTAAGAGTCTATTGCTCTACCAACTGAGCTAATGGCCCTCTTTCCTTAATAGTAACACATCGAAAAAAAAAAAGCAATACCAGTATTACTCCCTCATATAAGAATATCGACTTATTAAAATATCATGTTTTTTTAAAAATAAATGTTGTGAATTTAGAGTTTGCGGTGTATAATTATGTAAGGCAATTTTCATCAATAGGAGCTCTTATGCCTACACTACAAAGTATAAAACGGTATATTCTTTTCTCTGCGATTTTTTTACTGAGTACAGCAGTATTTTCTCTTGAAGATAATACTATTTTAATAGGTTATCAGGCAACAGCAGATTTAATAATTGACGAGACAAATACTGGAAACGAAGGCATTTCATATGAAATCTTAAAAAAAATTGAAGAAAAAACCAATTTAACATTTGACTTTGTTGAAATAAAAGGAGACATTTTTAACTCACTTCGAAACAATGAAGTTGACATGATAGGTCTTTACTTTAAAAGTCCAGAAAGAGAAAGCGAGTTTTTATATGCTGATAAAGCTTTTAACACAGTAATTTCTGGTTTAGCAACAAAAGGAAACCAAGGTGTATTTTATGATGACCCACAAAGTTTAGATGGTAAAACAGTTGCAGTATACTATGGTAGCCCTGCGGTTCCGGCTCTTGATAAATACTTAGCAGAAAATAATATATCAGTCGAATATAAATATGCATCACTTGACCGCTTCTTAGATTTAGAAGCAGATTATTACATTATGGCATCCTCTGTAGATAATCCTGAATTATATTATACGGTGCTTAATCTTACAGT
>CAYJLQ010000218.1:0-564 GCA_964370725.1 uncultured Treponemataceae bacterium | reverse complement strand
ATAACGAATTATGAAAATGCAGAAATGATGAATATAATTAACAACGCATATGATGAAATAAGCATAGAAGAAGGCTTTTATATTCGAGAACTTCTCGATAAATACAACCAAGATGCTGTTAACTTAACACATAGAGGTCTTACTCGACAAGAATGTAAAATACTACAACAACGCCCTCTACAAGTTGGATACATAGAAAACCATCAACCATTCACCTATAAGGATGAAAATGGAAATGCAGCTGGGGTGCTTATTGAGCTTATGGATAAGCTTGCCTCCGATAATAATTTTGAAGTGGAATACCATCCATACAATTTATCAGAAGAAGAAGGCTTGCATGCTAACTTTGATATTTTAATATCATTATTAGGAAATACAAGACATGAACTTGCGCACTATGTTCCTACTGAAGTATATTATCAAATGCCCATGGTGGCTACAGTACCATTAGAAAAGTTAAAGCCTAACCAAACAAGAGAAGAAATCATTGCACAATCTAAAAGAATTGGTATTTCACAATATCTTTATACAGACTTTAGTTCCTTCTATAATACTTTTCCAAAT
>CAYJLQ010000217.1:0-2619 GCA_964370725.1 uncultured Treponemataceae bacterium | reverse complement strand
CTGTGTATGAATCTTATTTTGTGCATTAGATAAGGATTTTAAATGAAAATATTTGCAAAAAATAAAGAATCAATGCCCAAAACGTTAAAAGAACTTTCGATTGTCCCTGCATATATATATGCGCTTACTCATTGGAGGACTTTGAAAGCCCTTGCCCGATATTTATGGATAGTTATTTGTGACTTTTTTTTGTTACAGTTCACTGTTAAATGGGGATGGCGCAATATTGAAATAATAAATGTTGATCATGAACTAGACGATAAAATTCCATTTACACCTTCACTTGCTCCAGTGTATTTAGATTTTTTTAATTTTTGGACTCGACCACTTTCTCTTATCACAACTGTTTCCCCTAAAACTGCATGTTCTCATTTTGCAAAGATGTTAACTATAATGGGCGATATATATAAACAAGCAAGCAGCTTTTACAAATATAAGATGACTACAACTCATAGACCTACTGCAAGCGACTATAGAGATAAAAACTTTGATTATATTCGAAGAATGGATCCTCATTACCTATGTGTTCCTAGCTTGCATATCGCAGTTGTTATTCTAACATATTCATTTTTTAAGAAAGTTTTTGATGAAGAGTGTTATTCAGATGAGGTTAAAGCCCGTTACAATAAAGAGCTTTACGATGGTGCAATTGAAATTGGTGAAACAGTATTATATGTTAAACAGCATAGCGTAAACTGTATTCCTGCAGCAGTGTATACAGTAAGCGTTGCTAACCCAGATTTGTTTTCAATAGAAGATGCAGTTTCGTTTATGGATGATCTTTTTGCTAACCAAGATAATATTTCTGAAGATGCAAAAAAAGAAATAAATGAGCATCTTCATCGTTTGTTTGAACAATTATTGCTAGAAGGAAAGTATGCTGACCACTGGCTAGAGCCTCTAAAACGTTGGCTTCATAAATATCAAACTGGGGAATACAAATAACTAAAATTGTGCAGGCGGATTCTTTTTCTTTCTTGGAATAGGCTTTGTTTGCTCAAAAAAATCAATAAATCCAAAAATACTCGCACATAAGGATCCTACAAGGGTAACAATCTTTTCAGAAATACTTACATTGGTATCAAAAAAAATAAAAAGTACATAGATTATTAATACGCATACCAGCGTAGAGGGAATAGTTTTTTCTTTTGCCTGAGACAGAATTGATAAAACAATGAAAAGTAACACAGTGCTTTCCGCGCCTGATATTTGTGTGCTTACAAATACGGTGCATAATACTCCGCATACAAAAGCAGATAGTACAATCATAAGAGAATAAAGAGCCTTTCCATACGCTTTTTCAATTTGAGGTCCAAGAAGTAATATGCATGCAATGTTTAGAGTAAGCGTATTCCATGTTGAATGCGAAAAAATGTGCACAATTATGGAAATATAGCTAACAATAGATAATCGATCAAAAGGTGTATCACTTAGCGAATTACCCCCTACTGCAAAAAAATTACTAGCTGTAGTTGAACCATTAAAGTATTGAATAATAAAAACACAAATGCAAGCGAACGCAAAAAATAGTGTTATAGGAGCGTTACTTGAAATGCTAATTTTTTTTCGTGCCATATTTATAGATCTTCAGTTGTGCTAATAGTTACAGGGCAATGATCTGATCCCATTACGCTATTCAAAATAGTAGCGCCAGTAACTTTATCCATAAATCCTTCGTTTACACAAGCATAGTCTATGCGCCACCCAAGATTTTTTTCGCGAGCTTTGAAGCGATAACTCCACCAGCTGTATTGGTTTTCTTCTTTGCAAAAATGGCGAAAAACATCAACATATCCAGATGTAGTAAAGGTATCCATCCATGCTCTTTCTTCAGGAAGGTATCCAGGGTTTGATTCATTTTGTTTAGGTCGTGCCAAATCAATAGGCTTATGAGCAATGTTATAGTCTCCACAAAGTACAATATTCTTGCCCTCTGAAACTAATGTGTTGCAAAGGTTTAACATAGCATCGCAAAAGCGAATTTTGTAATCAAGTCGAGCGCCTGCTTCTTGGCTATTTGGAAAATACGCACTAATAACTGCCATGGATCCAAAGTGAGCTACAAGAACTCTTCCTTCATCATCAAATTCATCTACACCCATTGTTGTAACTTTATCGGCTTCTTTTTTGCTATATATTGCAGTTCCTGAGTAACCTGCTTTTTTCGCAGATGCCCAATACGCATAGTAACCTTCAGGTTTCAAAAGATTTTCTGAAAGTTGAGTAGGGTTTGCCTTTGTTTCTTGAAGACAAACAACGTCTGCATTACTTGATTGTAACCATTGTATAAAATCTTTTTTTTCAACAGCTCTAATGCCGTTTACATTCCATGAAATAATATGTGCCATAAATGCATTGTAGCGTATTTTTCTTTTTGGGGCAATGGGGATGCTATATAGTTGAGGTTAGTGTGTCATTTTGACTCATTTTTGATAAACATAAAATTTACTGTGTCAATTTGTCTCTTTTATTACAAATGTTTAAATTGCATGTTTTACTATCGCGTTTTCTTTGAAATATATAATTTATTGTATTATAAAGAAATAAAAAATATTTAATGGTTTTTAAAAAGTTGGCACGCATATTGCACTATAATTGGTGTAGAGAAGTTTAGTGTAG
>CAYJLQ010000216.1:0-2637 GCA_964370725.1 uncultured Treponemataceae bacterium | reverse complement strand
ACCTCCAAGAAAGTACATTAATAGACCATTCGTACCGCTTCCATCAATGATATTTTCAATACCTAATAAGCAACACATGATTACATAAAAAACTAGTTTTGTTGGCATGATTATTAGCAGTATTCCCAAAACTGTAGGTATTCCGTAAAGTATATTATTATAGATAAATTTGCCTACAGTGAGATCTCTTAATAAATCAATTAAATTATTTGAAATTAATACAAAAGCCCAAACTAATGTAACGACAATTGCAAGGATTCGCCATGCAATTTTTTGCATTACCATGCTCCCCTTATTAAATTTCCATTTTCTAAAACTAAATTATCCAACTTAAGACAAGGATTTTGGCGAATATCATTCATTAGACTAGTTTTTAGTATATCATAGTCCCATGAGCCATCATTAAGCGGGTTGTAAATATTGTTTTCGATATCGCGTGAAGCACTTTCTTTATACCCTTCAAGCATAATATAAGCTAAAATGGTCATACCATGGTGAATAATTTTTTCATCTCCACCTTTGAACAATGAGATAAGTCTTAATCGTGTGTACACAGATTTATTGTCATCATTGTTGTGGTCAAATATAACAGAACCGCCTCGAAGTTCTGTAAAGTAAATAGATAGATGTGCTAGGGCTGTTCTTTTTGCATCTTCACAGCCAGCAACATATGGAATTGCAGCAACAAGCTGAGCTACTTCATTTCCAATAAAATCTTTTCTTTCTTCTTCAGTAAATCGAAATGTGTCAATCACTGCTGTAAATACATCACTCATAAAAGCATCAAATTCTTGAACATTAACCACTTGTTCTTGACGTGTTTTTACCATTACTTTTTCCATAAATAGGCTCCTTTTATTTCATTATTTTTATTTACAAAAACATGTATGTAAATACTAGCACCGCAAAGTAGTTTACATAGCTAATGCGTGTTAAACACATTCTGTCTTTGCACAAAATAATTAATATACTAAAATCATAACACTAGCTAAAAACGTCGTCAAGTAGAAAATAACTTAAAATTGTAAATTTGTTTAATATTACACATTTTTTTTGCATGTTTTCAGTGTTTTTTTACGTATCCTTACTTTGACAAGGGTCTCTGCTTATGATACACTTATATCTATGAATACTGTATTCAACATCATTAAGGATAACATTCAAAAACAAAATGTATTTTTTGTTTTTCCAACAGATATTTCTGCTATTACTTGGAGTGAGTATATACTTACACAGGGTGTCACTGAAGCGCTTGCTACAGAACGCTTTACTGCATGGGATAAGTTTAAATCTGAATGTATTAGGTCGGAACAGCAAGATAAAAACTCTATACCTTCAATAATGAGAAAGTTCTTTGCTCTCAGCATTATTGAGAAAAATAAAAAAGATAAGCTTTTCACTTCAATAATCAATCCAATGTATGCAGAGATTTCTACATCATTTGCAGATTGGATAGCAAGCGTACTTCCACAGCTTTCGGCTTGGAGTGAAAAATCAAATATTGCAGATGAAGAAGACAAAGATTTTCTCATATTAAAAAATGAATATGAACAATTCTTAAATGAAAATAATTTTTTTGATCCTGCATGGGAAAAGCCACCTTTTCGCACCAACGGAAATACTTACTACATTGTGTATCCAGAAATTATTCAAGACTTTTTAGAATACAAGGATATACTAACAGAAACTGAGTGTATTGAACTAATTTACATGGATGAATCAAATGACGAAAAGGAAGTTTTACAATACACTAATTCTAGAAGCGAGTTAAAAGAGGCCTGCATATTTATTAGAGAGTGTTGCGCACCTATTAAAGATGGCGGAAATGGATTAGCATGGAGTGATATTGCACTAAGTGTTAAAGATGTTGATACATTTGAACCTTATATAAGACAAGAGTTTTCACTGTATAATATTCCACTACGTCTTAGAAGCGGAAAAGCTCTTGGCTCATATCCTGCAGGAAGACTTTTTACACTAATAAAGGATTGCTACACAGAGCGCTTTTCCTTTGATTCAGTAAAGAACCTTGTACTAGACCCTGTTTTTCCGTGGAAAAGTACCGTTGCATGTGAGCAGCTTATAGATTTTGGAATAAAAAACAATTGCCTTATTAGTTATGACAATAAAGACATTTGGCTTGAAGCATTTAAGAATTATTCCATTGAAGAAATTGCAAAAGACTTTTATGTAAAATTAAAAAAAGTTGTAAACAGTTTTGCAAAATCTACAAGTTTTGCATATCTCATGCATCATTACAACGAGTTTAAGAAAGAAGTTTTTGCAGAAGATGCAATCAGTGAAGAAGCAAATATCATCATAAGTCGTTGTATTGTAGAACTAAGAGCCTTAGTAGATTTAGAAAAAAACTATCCAGATGCAGTTAAATGTGAAAATCCCCTAGACTTTTTTATAGAACAACTAAACTCAAAAGAGTATGTAATTCAATCAAAAGAAGATGGTGTAAATATTTTTACATATAAGCTAGCAGCAACTGCGCCATATAAACAACACATTGTTTTAGATTCATCGCAAAATGCACTAACTGTTACAAACAGTGCTTTTTCATTTTTACGAGAAGATAAAAGAAAAAAGCTTAACATAGTTGATGATAATACATCAAACTACTTTATACAC
>CAYJLQ010000215.1:0-2646 GCA_964370725.1 uncultured Treponemataceae bacterium | reverse complement strand
TTTTTAGTAGTGTTGCAGCTTTTTCAATGCGATAGTTTTTTAAGTATTTTATGGGGGATGTATTTAATACCATTTTAAAACAACGCAAGGCTTCGCTTTCACTTACATTTGCACTGTTTGCAATTTCAATAAGGCTAATATCATTTTGAAAGTTATCTTGAATAAAAGACATCATTAATTTACATCGCTTCAATGTTTTAACTTGTTTGGCATCTGGTAAAATAGTATTTTTTTCTAATGATTGAATAACAGAAAGTAGCACGGTTGAGAGTTTTTCTCTTACTTCAAACTCATAGGCAAAGTTTTTCGCTTTGAATGCATCGTAGGCGAATAGTATTGCGTCACATTGTTCTTTTGCAATTACTTGTATATTTTTGCTAGTTTCTTGTAGCAAACTATGAAAATAACTTTGATAAAGAATACTGTCTTGATTCCCATATATAAAATTGGCATGAAACACAAACGATTTAATGATGCAAGGAATGCTATGAATGCTTTCGCAAGAATGGAGCCTTCCAGTATTAATAAAAATGCCTTCTCCCTCTTGTAGTTGGAATTCTTGCATTTCTACAATGAGTTTCATTGTGCCATTAATTACAACAATTAATTCTAATTCTTCATGCCAATGGTAGGGCACAGAGTTAGTGCCTAAATTATCATTATAAATAGCTACTGGAAATTTCTTTGTTCCCTTAAGATTTGTTTCTCTGTTTGAATCATCTAAAATTAAATCGCAGTCTAATTTTTCCATAAAAAACCTTTTTTGGCGAAAATATCATAGTATTAGGCGATATTTTCATAGAAAATACTTATCTTGTACGATATAGTTATATCATGAAACTGTAGGAGGTTCAATATGGTTGGCTTGTTATTAGCATTAATTTATATTTCATTTATTAGTTTAGGTCTCCCTGATGCCGTGTTAGGTTCAGCTTGGCCATTGATAAGTGAAGAGTTTGGTACACCAATTTCGAGAATGGGAATTGTTACAATTATTATTTCTGCTGGTACAGTTATTTCAAGCCTTAATAGTAACCGCCTTATTAATTTTTTAGGTGTACATAAGGTTACCACTTTAAGTATTCTTGTTACTGCAATTTCGCTTTTTGGATTTTCATCAAGTCCATCATTTTTAGTTCTCTGTCTTTGGGCTATTCCGTATGGGTTAGGAGCCGGAAGCGTAGACACAGCGTTAAATAATTTTGTAGCGGTACACTATGAAAGCAAACACATGAGCTGGTTACACTGTATGTGGGGAGTAGGGGCAACTCTTGGTCCTTCTATTATGGGAATGGCCTTAACAGGTGGACATAGTTTTAGAACTGGATACATAATTCTTTTTTGCATTCAAATTACAATTTCTGCTATTATCTTTATAAGTAGCCCAATTTGGAAAGCTAAAATGATTTCAACTCATGAAGAACAGTCTAGTGGAGAGAAAAAAAAGATATTAAGCTTAAAAGAAATTTTTACAATTCGAGGGGTTCCAGAAATTGCAGTTGCGTTCTTTTGCTTTTGTGCCATTGAGCATACTACAGGGCTTTGGGCAAGTAGCTACCTTGTTTATAATAGAGGTGTTGCACCTGAAATTGCAGCTGGTTTTGGTGCTTTATTTTATCTAGGAATTACAATTGGTCGTGGTATTTGTGGGTTTATAGCTATGAAGTATAATGATAAACAAATGATACGAGCTGGCTCAGTGCTTATGGCCGTTGGGATGGCTGTGTTATTTATTCCAAGTGGAGAAAAGCTTGCTTTTGTTGGTTTAGCTCTTATTGGCTTAGGTTCAGCCCCTGTTTTTCCTTGTATCATTCATTCAACGCCGTATAACTTTGGTGTAAAAGCTTCACAGGCAATTACTGGTGTGCAAATGGCATCTGCGTACACAGGTACCCTTGTAATGCCAGCCTTGTTTGGGGTAATTGGGCGTTCTATAAGCTTTAATATGTATCCTGTTTTTATTGGAATTATCTTAGTTATGATGATTATAATGTATGAAGTAATGTTAAAAAAAGTTCATGGAGGCAAATCTAATGAAGAGTAAACGAAATGTTACACAACAAAGGTTTATGCAAAAAATTGGGAAAAAGAAAAAGAAGGAAATTATTTTTAAGCTTCCTAATATACACATTGGTGGTGGAAAACGATGACCATAGAACATATTGCGCTCTATGTGAATGATTTAGAAAAAACACGCAGCTTTTATGAAAGGTATTTTGGGGCAAAGAGTAATGATATGTATCACAATACGACAACTGGTTTTAAATCTTATTTTTTAACATTTAAAACTGGGTGTCGACTAGAGATAATGAGTGCGCCAGAGCTTGAATTAAAAAGTGCTAATCATAAGAGAACAGGATTTATTCATCTTGCTTTTAGCGTAGGTAGTAAAGAAAAGGTGCTAGAACTTACAGAAAAACTACGAAATGGTGGGTACGAAGTTACAAGTGAACCCCGAACAACGGGCGATGGCTATTTTGAATCGTGCGTAAGTGACCCAGAAGGAAATCTAGTCGAAATAACGATGTAAAAATAGTGACCATGTCACATATAAAAATAATACTTTCATTTTGTATATTGACAATTTTGAAGTCTCGTTTTAAACTTAAAGTAGATATTTTCTAAAACATTGTTAATGTTTATTAT
>CAYJLQ010000214.1:0-2707 GCA_964370725.1 uncultured Treponemataceae bacterium | reverse complement strand
TTTTTGTTTTTAAATATTCTATGCTATTAAACTAGTCAAACATCCAACGGATACCAACTGCAAAGTTAGTAAAGTTAGGGCCAAAATCTAAACCGCTATCAATTTCAAATTCAAGGCCAATCCCATAGTCAATGAAAACCTCCAGCGGAATGTTCGCATTAAAAAGAGGTCCTAAATAAAAATCGATACCTGCAAACACTTCACCACCAATAATAACAGGGTCTCCAATGAATCCATAAACGCCAGGGCCAACATGCCATCCAAGCCAATCAATATCAGCAATATACCCATCCAATAGATACCATTGACCGCCAATATAGACGCCATTTCCACCGAACCCTGCGTTAATGTTCAGCCCATCAGCTAAACCATCTTTCCATGTTACAGTCCATGTTGAAATACCTTTGTTTGACACACCAATGTGTCCTAAATCAACAGCTGAAGCAGAAGTACCAATGAGAACAAGTACCAAAACTAAAATTACAATTTTTTTCATGTATTACTCCTTACAAAAATTGTGGACACTATGTAGTCCATATATAACATTATAACAGCATTTTAACATTGTCAATAGGATAAAAAAACTATTTCTTGTTTTTATTAATCTTCTAAAAAATGTGAAAATATACTATACTATTAATACTATGATTAAAGTATTATTTATTTGTTTGGGAAATATTTGCCGCTCAACTATGGCAGAGTTTATGTTTAAGAAAATGCTTGAAGATAAAGGCTTATCATCACAATTTATTGTTGAGTCCCGTGGAACAAGTGCTATGACAGGAAGTAGGGTACATCATGGAACTGCTAGAGTTCTTGATAGACTTACTATAGATTATTCAAAAAAAAGATCTATGCAACTTACTAAATATGATGGTGACGATTATGATTATCTAATTGGAATGGATAAACGCAATATACAAGATACCAAAAGAATAGTTGGAACTAAAAATGAGCATAAGGTACACTCACTTATGTCGTATACCGGGATTCGCCGTGATATAGCAGATCCATGGTATACGGGAAAGTTTGATGTAACGTACAAAGATGTTAACGAAGGCTTAACAGCTTTTCTAAATGCTATTACCAATAAAAATTAAAACGCTACTGCAAGCAATGCTAATAGGAATTGCAATTGTTTGTACAGAGCTTATAATGCTTGTGTCACAGTTAAGCTTTTGGGCAAAAATAATTGCATTAGTTGCAGGTGGTGATAAAACACAAAATAGTATTGGAAGATTTATACTATTTGGAAATGGCAGAATATACACTAGTATTAAAACAATGAGCGCTAGGGTAAAATAGCGTATGCCAAGTAGTTTTACTATTTCTAAAAAGCTTTCCCTTGGGATTTTTAGCTCAAGCATTATACCAATTGAAACCATAATTAAAAACATAGATGCAGAACCTGCAAAATCTGTAAGTACGTATACGGGGTCTGGAATAGTAATTCCTATAAGACTAACGGTGAACATTACTAAATACGTAATAAAAGGTACAGATGTAAAAAGCCTTTTTATAAATTCTTTAAGCATACCTTTTTGAGATGAACCTGTTAAACCTGAAACAATAGCATATGTTCCGCCTAAGCCCATTACAGCATTACCAATATCAAACATAGCAATTACAATTAGACTTTCGGGTCCTAAAAATGTTGCTGCAAATGGAATGGTAAATGTTCCAATGCTAAAACCAGCCGGCACCATCATGCATGTTTTTCTAAACTCGTTTGTTGATTTTATGCTAAATAGATATGCAATAAAAAGTATAAATGCATTTCCTAGTGCCCCAAGCAAAATCACTATAATTAATGACGGCGAAAATACAAATGTTTTAAAACTGGAAATAAGGATGCTTGGAATTGTAATATAAAACACTAGATTTAAAATCGGTGTTCTATCTTCAACTTTAAGTATTTTGAACTTCTTTAATAGATACCCCAAAATAATTATGAAAATAAAAGAACAAGCTTTTGTTAGTACGTCGGACATAGAAATGATAGTACCATGAATTACACTTTATTACAAGTGGATTGGGCGTTCCCGAACAGGCTTTTCCTGTTCGGTCAGGTCTTGCGTACTTCCGCTTTCGCTCCATCGTCCTCAAGAATTGTCCATAAGCCAATTCTTTGCGGTCGACGCCTGCGGCGGTACTACAGTCCTTAACGCATGTTATTTTATAGCAACGCTAATGCTTCCTAAATCACAGCTAAGTTCTAAGTGGTTATGCTTTTTACTTGGAGATACATGTTTTCCAAGTCCTTTCATAGAATTTTCATTTATTTCTATTGAACCTAATGTTGTTTCGCTTTCATATGACCAGTCATTAATATTTCCCGTTGAGACAAGTTTGACTGATCCAACTTTACAAGAAAGGTCTGTGTTTCCAGTAAAAGTTCCTTGAAGTTCTATTGATCCAACGGCAACTTCGGCATCAGTTGCAGAGCTTGTAATATTCTCCAGATCTATTGAACCCACATCAGTTTTTACGTCAAGATTATCTGTTACAAGACTTACATTTTTAGCTTGCACTGATCCTACATCTGTTTCAATATCAATTGAATTAAAACGAATCCCTTCAGGTATAGTTATATACACCTTTGGATGATTCAATGGTTTTACATTAAACCATTCTTTTGTTTGTTCATCCTTAATTTCAAGAGTTCCATCTTTTTCAAGAACACTTTTAATATACATGTCTTCTGTGT
>CAYJLQ010000213.1:0-2727 GCA_964370725.1 uncultured Treponemataceae bacterium | reverse complement strand
TGGGCGCGAGTCAATTGATTAATGCAACTAAGGAAGATGTAATCAAAACAGTATTGGAAGCCACAGATAATTTGGGTGCGCATATTGTAGTTGAAGCTGCGGGAAATTCAAAGACTGCTTCTATGAGCGTAGATTTAGTAAGACCCGGTGGAAAAATTGTGATGGTTGGAAATGTTCACGGTGATACGCCTTTTAGGTTTATGGCAGCGAATGACAAGGAAGCTGATGTTATAAGTGTTTTTAGGTATGTAAATATGTATCCTACAGCAATTAAAGCAGTTTCTGATGGTGTTATCGCAGTTAAAGAAATGATTACAAAAACATTTTCTTTTGAGCAAACACAAGAAGCTTTTTTGTGTGCGAGCGATGAAAGAGATAAGGTAATGAAAATAGCTATAGAGTTTTAGCTATCATCAATTTTATTAATATGTAAAGAGGTATTTTGTTTTGGCTTAATACCTCTTTTTTTAGGTGTTATTATGAAAACAGAAAGAAACTTGCGTCCTAAAATTCATTTCACTCCGCCTGATATGTGGATGAATGATCCAAATGGTATGTATTATGAAAATGGAACATATCACCTTTTTTATCAAAAGAATCCTGAGGCAATAGTGCATGGGCCAATGCACTGGGGGCATGCTATTAGTAAAGATTTAATTTCGTGGGAGCATTTGCCAGTGGCCTTGGAGCCTGATGTTTTGGGGCAGATTTTTTCAGGAAGCTGCGTATATGATGTTCAGAATATTTCAGGTTTTGGCTCTTTAGAAAAACCTCCTGTTATAGCTATGTACACAAATCATGGTGATAGTGAGCAGCAAAGTATTGCATATAGTGTGGATCATATTTCATTTGAAAAATATTTAGAAAATCCTGTAATTGCAAATGAGGAAATGAAGGATTTTAGAGATCCAAAGATGTTTTACAATCCAAAGCTTGAAGGTTATAGTGCTGTAATTGCTGCAGGTGATAGGGCTTTGTTTTATTTTACAAAAGATTTTAAGTCGTGGAAGAAAACGGGAGAATTTGGGCCTCTTGGGAATAAGGTTGGAGGAGTTTGGGAATGCCCAGATATGATACCTTTTAATGTTGATGGGGAAGAGAAGTGGGTGTTGATATTGAGTCCTACCTTGGATTCTAAAGGAGAGGGGTTAAAAACGTTCTATTTCATTGGAGATTTTGATGGTGATGCTTTTATAGAAACAGAGGAGTATGAATATCCACTGTGTGTGGATGCTTGCTATGATAATTATGCAGGAGTTGTTTTTCAAAATACTAAAAAGCCAATATTTATGGGCTGGGCGTTATGTTGGGCATATGCAAATGATGTTCCAACCGGTGGTATGTATAGAGGGCAAATGACATTGGCTCGCAGTTTAGATTTGGTAAAAACCTCTCAAGGGTTTAGGTTAAAATCTTATCCGCTTGGTTTGGATGGATATAAAAAAAATGCTATACAAGTTGAAAACAAGGGCTTGTTATATACAAACACATTTGGCTTAATTCTAAAAGGAAAAGGAGAGTGCCGCATTCGTTTGTATAATGACTATGGGGAAGAATTGATTGTAGCTTTAACTGAAACGGATTTTGTTTTGGATAGGACTAATTCGGGTTTGAAAGAGTTTAGTTCGAACTATAATAGTGAAAAGTATCTAATTCAAAAAGCTTGTCGTAATGTGTCGAATGAAGCTTTAATGGAACTTGTTTTTGATGTGTCGGTGGTGGAAGCTTTTTGTGACGATGGTTTAATTGCTGCTTGTGCTACAGTGTATCCTCAAAACGCATATACGAATTATATAATAGAGGGAAATGTAGAAATTTTGTTTTATCAAATATAAATGCAAATAATACGTCTTTTTTTTGGTTAAAAACAAAGAAAGTGCTTGCATAAAAATGAAATTTGTAGTATAAATAAGTTCCACATCTCGCACTTTAAATATAGGTCGAGAAATGGACAAAAGAGCAAAGTAGTTGCTCTTAGGGTTCTTTGAGAGTCAAGTAATTTTACTGGTAAAACAGTAAGAATTAGTGTAACCGTAAAGGTCGAGTATAAAAGCTTGTATCAGGTTATCACGGCCCTAGATGTAAATAGGTATTCGTCGTTGGCGATATCTGGAGAATTTGGCATCAATAAGGGTTCTTGGTTTGATCATAATGCTAGTTATGTATCATGGCTCTAGGATGCCAAACCGGTCATCAAATGTAGGTTTGATGATGATAGGTGGATCCGGTCAAGGATGGTTGCAAGAAATATAACCATCTTAAGCAATTTAGGTTGCGACCTTCTAATTATCATCTCTTACTCAAATCTTGCATTAAACACCTGTTTCGCTTTTTGTACGAAGCAGTAATAATTTACTTTCAGCCTTATATTCGGCTAGGAGGAACAAATGGCAAAGGAAAAGTTCGAGAGAACAAAACCACACATGAACGTTGGTACTATTGGTCACGTTGACCATGGTAAAACTACTCTTTCAGCAGCAATTACAATGCACTGTGCGAAAAAGTTTGGCGACAAAGTTCTTAAGTACGATGATATCGATAATGCACCAGAAGAAAAAGCTCGTGGTATCACTATCAATACTCGTCACTTAGAGTATCAATCAGACAAACGTCACTACGCACATATCGACTGCCCAGGGCACGCTGACTATATCAAAAACATGATTACAGGTGCTGCTCAAATGGACGGTGCTATTCTTGTAGTATCAGCTCCTGACTCAGTTATGC
>CAYJLQ010000212.1:0-2768 GCA_964370725.1 uncultured Treponemataceae bacterium | reverse complement strand
ATATCCTTTTTAGCCTTGCTAAAAAGATTCAAGCGTAGCACCCGGCGTTAAAGCGCAAGCTTTAGCGCAACGCCCTTTCTGTACTTGACTTTTTTGCCTATTTTAAGTATCTTTTAAGTATAAATTTACTTATTCCTATAGGAGAAAAAAATCATGATTAAAGTTGGAATTAACGGTTTTGGTCGCATCGGACGTATGGTTTTCCGCGCTGCTGTACAAAACTTCGCAAACGACATTCAAATTGTAGGTATTAACGACCTTCTAGACCCAGACTACTTAGTGTACATGTTAAAATATGACTCAGTACACGGTGCTTTCAAAGGCGAAGTTTCAATTGAAGGTAACAACATGGTTGTTAACGGAAACAAAATTCGTTTAACAGCTGAAAGAGATCCTGCTGCACTTAAATGGTCAGATGTAGGTGCTGAAGTTGTTGTAGAATCAACAGGTTTCTTCTTAACAGACGAAACAGCTCGCAAACACATTGAAGCTGGTGCTAAAAAAGTTATTATGTCAGCTCCATCAAAAGACGCAACTCCTATGTTCGTATACGGTGTAAACCACAAATCATATGCTGGACAAGACGTTATTTCTAACGCTTCTTGTACAACTAACTGTTTAGCTCCTTTAGCTAAAGTTATCAATGATTCTTTCGGAATCAAACGTGGTCTTATGACAACAGTACACGCTGCAACTGCTACACAAAAAACAGTTGACGGTCCTTCAGCAAAAGACTGGAGAGGTGGACGTGGTATTTTAGAAAACATCATTCCATCATCAACAGGTGCTGCTAAAGCTGTAGGTGTTGTTCTTCCTGAACTTAACGGAAAACTTACAGGTATGGCATTCCGTGTTCCTACTTCAGACGTTTCTGTTGTTGACTTAACAGTTGAATTAAACAAAGAAGCTTCATATGACGACATCTGTGGTGCTATTAAAGCTGCTTCAGAAGGCGAATTAAAAGGTATTCTTGGTTACACAGAAGATGCAGTTGTATCAACTGACTTCCGTGGCGAAGCTAGAACATCTGTATTTGATGCTAAAGCAGGTATTGCTCTTGATAAAACATTCGTTAAACTTGTATCTTGGTACGACAACGAATGGGGTTACTCAAACAAAGTTTGTGAAATGGCTAGAGTAATGGCTAAATAAGAAAATTGACATTTTGTTAATTTTTTGAGAAGGCAGTCTTTTGGCTGCCTTTTTTATTTTAAAATTCTTGTTTTATAATGTCTTATACGGTAGAATACGTGATAAAATTACATTAAACCGCAAAATATAGCAAAATTTTCTCATTTTTTATTGACTTTTTTTTAATATTCTAGTACTTTTCTTTTCATAATTTTTTGTAACTTTTTATATAATTCGTTTGTTCTATAGACAGGAGTTTTATATTTAAAGAAATAGGAGTATTTATGACTAAAATAGTATTAAGTGTTTTTTTATTGATGTTTTTGGTTGCATGTACATCACCTGTTACACCAACTCCAACTTTCACGGTACCCGAGGGTAATACTGACGCAGATATTGAAAATCCTGCTGAACCTACACCACCTATTGAAAACGAAATCCCTTTTATTGCACCAACTGGTTTTATAGGCGAGGGTGGGGAAACTGATATTGCAATTGATGTTATAAGTGGCGATCTACATGTTGCTTTTAGTAATGCAACAAGAAGAATTAAAATTGATGCGTATAAAGAAAACGAATGGGTTTTTGTAGATTCAAATAGTGAGCAGGTACAAGATGGTGCTGAAACTCCAATTGCTATTACACATGTAGGTAAAACGCCTTATGTTATTTTTGCTGATGGAAATGCTTCAGGTAGGCTGCGTTTTAAGACCTTCAATGGTAGTACCTGGGTAGATGTAACGGATACAAAGTATTTAAGTGGTAACTCTGCTCCATCAACAAGTATTGTATCTATTGGAACTGATGTTTACATTGCATTTAGTGGGTATGGTGAAGCTGGGAGAAATATTACAGTAAAAAAATATGACACTGTTAAAAAAGTTCTAACAGATTTACCTTCTCCTTATTCAAAGCAAGCAAGTAAAATTCAATTGCTTGATGCTGATTCTAAGCTGCATATTATTTATAAAAATGCAGATGCTACTGGAATTGGATATACATATAATGCAGAAAACAGTACGTGGGAACCATTGGGTGAAGGAAGCGGAACTGCTAAGGGTATAATTCATAATGCATGGGGTGTTGCTACTCTTAGAGGCGCTTCAATAAACGATATTCCGCATGCTATGTATCAAGCTTATGGAGCTCTTACTCTAACAAAATTTGAAGACGGCAAGTGGACCCAAGTTTCACAAGTTACATCACAAAAAACATCAGAAATGGATTTTATTGTAATAGATGATGTTCCTTTTGTAGCTTATTATGATACTAACGAAAGTACTCTTCGAGTTCAAAAACTTACTGAAGGCGCATGGAGAGATGTAGATAGAAGTTCTCCATTTGTTTCTGACGGCGAAGTAAAATACGTTGATATGGCATATGATAATGGTATTCTTTATGTTGCATTCCAAGATTTATCTGAAGAAGGTGCTGGAAGAATAAAGATTGTAACCTTTGAGTTATAAGCTAGATAGTAATAGATAATTGGGAATCCAATTTTCAAAGGTAGGGTCTTGCAAGGCTCTACCTTTTTGTTTTAAATGTACCCACTTGCTCGCAAGCGATAAATACAGTATTATATAACTATGAACTTAAACGATAATCGTATAAATGCATATAAAAAAACGGCGGGGAAA
>CAYJLQ010000211.1:0-2782 GCA_964370725.1 uncultured Treponemataceae bacterium | reverse complement strand
GTGGACGAGGATACTCTTGTAGAATTTTGTTTTTGTCGAGATTTTCTCCCCAAATAGTTTTCATTACATATCTCCTCTTTGTTGCAAGGCTTTTTTAACCGGAATAAATGCTAGCAGCGTTAATATTCCTGCAGCAATAAATATAAGGCTTGTAGGTAAAAATCCTTCTTGCCCATTTGAAATAATTGGCTTCCCAAAAAAGGTGATAATCCTTTCTCCTATAAATGGACCTATGATCATTGGAAGTAAAACACGGAAAACCATTCGTATTCCTTGAAAGGCACCAACTTCGCATTCTGGCGTTAAATCTCGTAGCCATGCTCCGCTAACAATTATTTTTGTCACAATCCCAAAGGCCATAAAAAATATAGCTATGCATAAAAAGATAAGACTTTGTGCAAAGGCAACTAAGAAAAATCCAATAGCTGAAATAAATATTGAAAAGATCATCATTTTAGGCTTTCCAATTCTATCTACTAAAAAGCCAAAGGCAATGCCAATAATACCTGATAATAGAGTCATGACACCAAGGTATAGTCCAACCTCATCGTAACCAAATCCTAGTGTTTGAGTAAAATAAATTATCTGAAATGGAAGTGCAATTTGTTCGGCAGTGCTAAAAACAAGAATGCTTATGAGAATCCACATAAGTTTTTTGTCCTTTTTTAAAGGCTCAAAGGAAAAAACATCTTTAAGTTGTTTTGAAAAACTAATGCTTGAGGATTCGACTTTTTTTATTTTCCCTTCTTTAAGACTCAAACCCCCAATAAAACCACAAACTATTACAATTGATCCAAGGATAATAAAAAAAGTAGTATATCCAAAGTTTTCAATCAGAATGCCAGAAGCAACAGTTGTAACAACGAGGGCAAGCAGGGGAAATACTTCTAAAAATCCACTTACAGTACCGCGGTTTGTTTCATCTGTTATATCGGTAATCCATGCATTAAAAGCTGCATCGTTTGCAGTAGAGCCAAAAAAAGTCATAATACAATCAAGTAACACAATTGCAAAAATAGAAAGCCAAATCGTTTTTATAAAAGCAGCTAGTGGAAATAGAGCTGTTGAAATGCCCCATAAAATATACCCTGCGAGTATAAGTGTTTTTCTTTTTCCCATTCTATCGCTTAAACTACCCATAAAAAAAGTGGTAAGTGTAGCGGTAATTGCACTTGCTGCAACGATGAGTGAAATAATTCTTGGGTCAGGGGAAATCGCATCATTAACAAAAGAGTTAAACCATGTGTTTTCAACTGCCCATGCTATTTGACCCGAAAAAGCTAAAAATAAAATGGCTATCCAATTGCCAGTACCCAAAGGTGTTTTTTTTATGGTTTGTTTCATAGCTGTGTCTCCAAAGTTGTATAATATTAGTATAGCATAGTTTTAGAAAGCTGGGGAAAGAAAAAAATAAAAAAAATTAGCTAAAACTAACAAAAAAAACATTGATTATTTACACCAAAGTTAGTATTATAAGTGTGAAGTCTTATAAAAGATTTTTAAAGAGGTTTTATGTTTAGTGATTATGAAAAAGAGTGGGGAGGCTTTGTTCCAGGTCTTTGGAGCGATGCCGAAACATCGATAAATGTTCGAGATTTTATTGTAAAAAACTATCTTCCCTATGATGGAAATGAGACATTCTTAGTTGATGCAACAGAAAGCACAAAAAAGCTTTGGGAAATGGTTGGAGAATTGAACAAAAAAGAAGCAGAGGCAGGGGGTGTTCTTGATATGGACACCGATGTTATTTCTACAATAACGTCTCATGCTGCAGGATATTTGGATAAAGATTTAGAAACAATAGTAGGTTTTCAAACAGAAAAACCTTTTAAACGTTCTTTACAACCCTTTGGTGGAATCCGTGTAGCTGAGCTTTCTTGCGAAGCCTATGGTTACAAGGTGTCAGACCGCGTTAAGGAGATTTTTTCAAAGTATAGAAAAACACATAACCAGGGCGTTTTTGATGCTTACACCGACGAGATGAAACTTGCCCGAAAGAGTGGAATTATTACGGGGCTCCCCGATGCCTATGGGCGAGGAAGAATTATTGGAGATTACAGGCGTGTTGCCCTTTACGGCGTTGATATGCTCATAGAAGATAAGAAAGAGCAACTTAAAACTGCTTTAGAAAGAATGACAGCCGACAATATTCGACTACACGAAGAATTGGCAGACCAAGTGCGTGCTTTGGGCGAACTTAAAAAACTTGGGGAAATTTATGGCTTTGATATTAGCCGACCAGCTGCAAATGCAAAAGAGGCTATTCAGTGGTTATACTTTGGATACTTGGCTTCTGTTAAAGATCAAAATGGTGCTGCAATGAGTTTAGGGAGAGTTTCTACCTTTTTGGATGTATATATCCAACGAGATCTTGACAGGGGTCTTATTACAGAAACTCAAGCACAAGAATATATTGATCATTTTATTATGAAGCTTCGCCTTATTAAGTTTGCAAGAACTCCTGAATACAATTCATTATTCTCAGGTGATCCAACATGGGTAACAGAATCTATTGCTGGTATGTGTGTAGATGGAAGACCGTTGGTAACAAAGACTAGCTATCGCGTGCTTCACACTCTCGATACATTGGGGCCTGCGCCTGAGCCAAACTTAACTGTTTTGTGGTCTCCAAAACTTCCTGTAAATTTTAAGCGCTACTGTGCGAAAATGTCTATAAAAACATCGTCAATTCAATACGAAAATGATGTATTAATGCGAGAAAACCTTGGAGACGATTACGCAATTGCTTGCTGTGTTTCTTCTATGAGACTCGGAAAAGAAA
>CAYJLQ010000210.1:0-2802 GCA_964370725.1 uncultured Treponemataceae bacterium | reverse complement strand
CAGCAAGTTCAAGGGCGTTTAATAAACTTCGAGCGTCTCCATTTGCCGTTTCTACAAGGTGCTCTAATGCGCCCTCTTCAAACTCTACATTCCAATTACCGTAGCCCCTTTCTTTATCACTAAGGGCAGCCTTTGCTGCATTAAATAAATCGTCCTTTGTAAGAGCCTTTAATTGGAATACACGACTTCTACTAACAAGCGCTTTATTTACTTCAAAAAAAGGATTTTCGGTAGTTGCACCTACAAGAATAATGGTACCATTTTCAACCCACGGCAAAAGGGCATCTTGTTGGCTTTTGTTCCACCTATGTACTTCATCTACAAAGAGGATGGTGCGTTTTTGCTATAGTTTTCGCTGTTCATCGGCCTGAGAAATAGCTTCTCTGATATTTTGAACGCCTGTCAGTACAGCGTTGAGTGTAACAAATATACTTTTTGTGTGATTTGCAATAACGCGAGCAAGAGTTGTTTTCCCAGTTCCTGGAGGTCCGTAAAAAATAACTGATGTTAATTGGTCTGCAGAAATTGCTCTGCGCAAAAGCCTGCCCTTGCCAACAATGTGGTCTTGCCCAATATATTCATCTAGGGTACGAGGTCTCATACGAGAGGCAAGAGGTCCATCATTTGCTTTTGCTGTTTGACTATCGAACAAATCCATGAGATAAGTATAGCAGAATAATTAATAATTATCAATTAATAATTAATATTCCACTTTCAGTAAAAAGGAACGGTTACGTTTACTACGAAGATTGGTTATATACCAGCAGAGTTATTTTAGCAGGACCACATTAATAAACACAAGCTCATACAACTAACAGGGAAACCTTGCAATTTTCAAAGCCCAACAATTGTTAATTATTAATTATGCATTATTAATTAACTTTATCCCTCGATGCTAACAATGCTAGCAGTATTTGCGCTTTGGGCATAAACTGAGCGTGTATTTCTGTATGGATTTTGAAAGTTTTGAATTTTTGTACGCACCACTTGTAAATGTTCTTTAAGTGTTGTGCGATTTTTTTCATTTTGAACAAGTATTTTTTCTTGTAGACCTGCTAAATCTGCTTTAAGTTCAGGAATTGATGCATCACTAGCATGAGTTTCTCGATACATATCTTCCATAGGTTTAATAACCTTTTGAAGACTGTTTATATTTCCAAGTATATTTTGTTCAAGCTCTGTATGAGCCATGAGCTTTTCAGTATCACCTTCAATAATACTAAATTCTTGTTTTTCAAGCACAGTTAAATACTCTTGGAATTTTTTTCGTTGTTCTAGGAGAAGCTCACGAAAACGTTTTAAGATTAAAACACGTTCATCAATTTCAACTTGACTTAAAGCGACGTCTGACATATTTACCCACTTACATTTAGAGCAGCATGTTGCTCATTCATCATGGGGCTAGCTATAACAACACGCCAAGATTCACATAGCTCGCCTACCAGTTTTGCAATTTCACTTAGCTTTGAATAATCATGGCTTAAGCAAATATCCATAAGTTCTTTGTTAAAGAATCTATAAAGTGACATAAGGTTTTGAGCAATTTCTCCACCCTCTTCCATGTTAAGAGACACCATTAATTCTGTAATAATTTCTTGACTTTTAACAATATGGTTGTGAAACTTTTCTATAGATTTTACTGGGAGCTTTGCATCTGAGTCAAACAAACGTAAAGCTGCGTTCATATTTTGTACTGCCCCTTCATACAGCATTACAATTAACTTCCCTTTGCTTGCCGTTTTGATTCCTGTTTGCTTATATGCTGCGTAAGGTTTTGTGTACGCCATGGTTTCTCCCATATTAGTAAATTATATATTGCTAACGCAATATCCTCTATTCAATTATCGGACTCTTATTAGACGCTCTTAATAAGAATTTTTATATTTTTTTTCAAATTCGCTCGACTATTCTAATAGAATTGAGTATATTGAATAGAGCAAATTTATTTTTGCAATTTTGGAGGCTACATGAGCGATTCTAATAATAAGAATAAAAAGGATGATAACGACCCATTCAATTTTTTTAAGTTTTCAACAGAACCAAACAAAAACAAACCAAAAGAAACTAAACCAAAGTTTCCAATTTGGGCAATTTTAATAGCAATTTTTGTCGGTGTAACCGCATTTAATTATTTATTTATGGCTCAAAGTGACCAAACTATTGAGTTTTCACAATTTAAAGCCCTCATTGAACAAGGTCAAATAGTTAGTGTTGAGCTAGGTGAAACATACTTTACGGGATATGGACCTCAATCTGGTGGATCAACTCCAGATGCAGGAAGCCCTTCTTATTTATTTTCAGCATCTACGCCTTCAAGAACAAGTTATAAAACAGTAGGTATCCTAACTGAAGACTTTTTAATGCTATTAGATGAAAAAAATATATCGTACGAAGCTGTAAAACCTCAAAACAATATGCTTTTCCAATTTTTGCTAAACTGGATAGTACCATTTGGACTTCTCTTTTTAATGTACCGCTTTATATTCAAAAAAATGGGCGGCGGTATTGGTGGAAGCATTTTTTCAGCAGGACAAAGTAAGGCTGCAGCAGTAGAAGAAGGAATGGTAAATACACGATTTACCGATGTAGCAGGCGTAGATGAAGCAAAAGAAGAGCTTGTAGAAGTTGTTGACTTCTTAAAATCACCTCAAAAATATACAGAAATTGGGGGGAAAATTCCAAAGGGTGTTCTACTAGTAGGGCCCCCTGGAACAGGTAAAACACTCTTAGCAAGAGCAGTCGCTGGCGAAGCAGGCGTTCCATTCTTTAGAATCTCAGGTTCAGAGTTTGTTGAAATGTTTG
>CAYJLQ010000209.1:0-2810 GCA_964370725.1 uncultured Treponemataceae bacterium | reverse complement strand
ACTACATCGTAAATAGCTTGCGGACTTAGCTCGTCAAATACAAAGCCTGTCCCGTTTCCAGTTTCTTGGTTGTAATTTTCTACGGTGTCTGCAAGACCTCCCGTTCTTCTAACTATTGGAAGCGTTCCGTAAGCTAGTGAGTACATTTGGTTTAATCCACATGGCTCGTACTGTGATGGCATTAAGAAAAAGTCGCTTCCTGCTTCTATCCAGTGGGCTAGTTCGTTACTAAAACCAACGTGTACTGCAAGATTTGGAAGTTTTCCAGAAAGCTCTGAGAGTTCTTCTTCACACCATTTTTCACCTGTTCCAAGAATTACAACTTGTATGTCCATATCACGGCACATGTTAAATAATGAGCCATGAGAGGGGCCACAGAGGGCTCCAAATCCCTTTTGTTCTGCAAAACGTGATACTATTCCAAATAGTGGTTTATCTGCGTTTATTTCAAGCCCAAAGCGCTTTTGAAGTTCTGCTTTCATCTTAGCTTTACCAGCCATTTTTTTTGCTGTGAAATTGTGCGGAATAAGCTTATCTGTTTCTGGATTCCAGTCGGCATAATCCATACCATTTAGAACACCATATAGGTCGCCAGAACGTTCGCTTAGCTCTTCACCTAATCCCTCGCTCATTATTCCTTGAATTTCATGTGCATAGGTAGGTGAAACGGTAGTAATAACATCGCTTTGCATAATGCCACATTTTAAGAAATTTAATGAGTCAAATTTTTCTAAGCCTGATGCAAAGTACTCGTTCCATTGTAATTGAAATAGGTGTATATCATTTTTACCAAACCAACCTTGGTACCCTAGGTTGTGAATTGTAAGAACGGACGCTGTTTTTGTAAAATAGCCATCTTTTTCCCATGTATTTAAAAACAGGGCTGCCGTGGATGTTGGCCAGTCGTGGCTATGCACAACATCTGGATACCAATCTAACATTTTACAAAGTTGAAAAGATCCTCTTGTTAGGTTTATAAAGCGGCGTGCATTATCGGTAAAACTTGAAGAGCCATTTTCACCATATATCCCGCTTCTTCCGTATAATTCTTCATTATCTAAAAAGTATACTGGTACATCGCTATCTGGTAGCGTAGTTTCATATACAGCGTTCCAAATTTCACCAAAGCCAACTGGAACACCAAGAGGTGCATCATGCTTTTTAAGCTTTGATCTATCTATTGAATAATATCTGGGCATAACGATTCTTACATCATGACCATTTAATTGTAGTTGTTTTGACAAAGCTGATACAACATCTGCTAAGCCACCTGATTTTGCAAAAGGTACGGCCTCACTGGCGCTCATTAGAATTTTCATATATATAGTATAGCACGACTTTTTAATTTTTGCAAAGTTTTTTTTGTTTTACTGATAACTATTGACAAATCAGTCCATACGCAATATTCTTACCATATGAACAATCGACTACAACAACAAATAGACTTCATAATCGAAGTAGATAAATTAAAACACATTATGCGCCGTACTATTTTAATTGATGAGTCAAGACGAGAAAATGATGCAGAACATTCGTGGCATTTAGCAATGGCTGCAATTATTTTACAAGAGTACGCTGTAGAGACTATAAACATGGAGCGCATATTAAAAATGGTAGTCATACATGATCTTGTAGAAATTTATGCAGGCGATACTTTCGCGTTTGATGTAGAAGCAAATAAAGACAAAGAAAAGCGAGAAATGGAAGCAGCTGATACTTTGTTTGCACAATTACCAATAGAGCAAGCAACTGAGCTTAGAGCATTATGGGAAGAGTTTGACAGGATGGATACAGCAGATTCACGCTTTGCTGCAAGTTTAGATAGACTTCAGCCCTTTATTCATAATACTAAAACTGGTGGACACACATGGATAAAGGGAAGTGCATCAAAAGCTCAAGTTTTAGAGCGAATGGAGCCAGTTAAAATTGGCACTCCAGATATTTGGACATGGGTTTTAGAACAAATAGAAAATGGTATTGAAATGGGATGGATAACAAAATAGTCTAATTCATTTTTAAACAGAGTCTCTTACAATGAGTTCTGCTGGTATTTGAACAATTTCAGGGACTGTTTCACCAGCCATGTTTTTTAATAAAATATCCGCTGCATGCTTTGCGATTACTTCTGTATTTTGTTTAAATGTTGTAAGTGTAGGGTAACAGTATGAAGATATTCTATCATCATCAAAACCAATAATTGAAAGGTCGTTTGGAATTTTTATACCAGCTTCCTTACAATATTTCATTACACCAAACGCTAGCGTATCACTTGCAACAAAGAGTGCTGTTATTTCAGGATATTTTGATAATAATTCTTTTGCGGCTTTGTATCCAGATTCCTCATGCCAAAAATCACTTTGTCCAACATATTTCATGCAATGATCAAAACCTTTTTTGTTCAAAATTTTAAAGAAACCTTCCTGCCTCTCATTTGATGGTGGAGACCTTTCTGCATCATACATTGTTCCTAAAAAACCTATATTTGTATGACCCTTTTCAATAAAAAGTTCTGCCGCTTGCATACCTGCTTTTTCATTTGAAGATATTATAGTACAAACATCTGGTACTACATCATTTATTGATACACAAGGAATACTTGATTTTAAGAGCTTTGCAATTTCTTCTTTTGAGTTTTCATGGCTCGCTAATAACACACCATCTATATTCCTATACTGGCAATGTTCAAGGTATGTCATATTGTTATCCCCAAATTTGTCAGATAAAAAAAGCAAGTCATACCCATGCTTTTGCATCTGTTCTCTAAAGCTATCAAAGATACCAGAAAACAATGGATGGCTAAAACCTCTTCC
>CAYJLQ010000208.1:1159-2817 GCA_964370725.1 uncultured Treponemataceae bacterium | reverse complement strand
TGCGCTATATTATATTCTTTTCAATGAATCTTTCTTTACAAAGTTTGCAAAGAAAGGAAACAAAAAACTAGATCTAGGTGTCTTAAAACAATCAGAACTAGAAGTGCTTAAAGAAGTTTTGGCGAATAAAACATATTCTACCATTGGCAATGAGCGGAATAAAAGTGAAAGCTCAATTAAATTGACAATGCAAGATGTGTATTCAAAGTTAAAACTAAAAGGTAAAAAAGAGTTAATGGATTTATATGAAAGGAAAATGTTAGAATTGCCTGAATAATGAAACACTAAGCCGTTAAACAACAATGTTTAACGGCTTTTTTATTCAAATTAGGTAGCTTTATATAAAATAACTTTTTTTAACTTTTACTGACTTTTTTTAACTTTATTTCGCTTGACATATTGCGTAATACATTCTAATATTTTATAGAAAACAAACAAATGCCTAACTTTGGTATTTGCTAGGAAGAAAAAAAATGTGTTTAAAGGCTTTAATGTTAAAGAGGGGCTAGAGAGGAATAAAATAATTATTATATTTTAATTATTTTAAGAGGAGAGTTTTGCCGTTGGCAAAACTCTGTAAAATCTATGTCCTCCTAGTTCCCACCAGCGTGGAGCTTTATGGGAGGTAAAATGGGTCATGGGAAAAACGTAAATTCATTTCAAATACTTGTAGGGGATGCTAACGAAGATCAGTTGCGAAATCGTGGTTATGAAAATCTTACATATCAAAAGTTTTTGTCTGTTGTAAAAGGGAAGGAAAAAAACTTAGAATTTCTTGTAATATTAAAACTGCTCGGATTTATTGATGACATTGAAATTTATAGTGACCATTTTTTACCGGTATCAAATATGCTAAGTTCATTTTTTGGGATAAAGCGAAAAGATGGAACACGCATGCTTGTAGAAGTTAAAAACACACATAAAGACATTTGTAAAATATCAAATCATCATATAGAAAAAATATATAATAACTGCAAACATGAGAGACATCCACTTCTTTTTGCTGTTTCACTTCAAAATAACTGGGGCTTATTTACGCCCGAATTTATAGAAGAACGAGATGGGATTCTAGAACTTAGTGACTTTTATGGCGAAAGCTGTAGCTCTCTTTTTGATTCAGAACTTAATACATGTTCTTATATGATAGAAGATCGTATTACAATAAAAACTTCGTATAGCAAAACAGTAAAAGAAGGCTTAGAAGATAAAAATACTGAATATGGTAAACTTATTACATTTGAACTTTTATGTAATGACAAATCTCTTCTATATATAGATAGCAAAAATAGTCCATATATAGCCCATCTTTTTATATTAAAGGCTTTAGAAGACTACTTAACTCATACAGAAATCAATTCGAGTTCTGATAAAAAAAACACAACAGTAGTTAAGACATTAAATAAAGGTGATTATATAGTTATTCCTGAGTATAAAATTATATTAACGTGTGTTGAATACATGCTTGAAGAACAATACAAAGAAAAATTTATGCTTTTGAACAATAGTTTAAAAAAGAGAAGAGTGTCTTGTTTTTGTGTAAATTCTATTAGAGCGGCATTATCACAAATTGTTTCACTGGGTTTAAATATTATTGTTTTTAAAGGAATAAACGGATATACATTCAATAATTATAAAGAAAATTTTTGGAAAAAGAGTGA
>CAYJLQ010000208.1:0-1149 GCA_964370725.1 uncultured Treponemataceae bacterium | reverse complement strand
TTTCCTTGCTTTGGTTTATGTGCATCTGTTTTTTCAATTACCACATCTGTTTTATATACCTCTAAAAGAATGGAGTCTATACTTTTTATTGGTGATTTTACGTTAAATCTTGTTTTATGTTCAGTAAGTTTATCAAAGAAAAAAAACATTGAATTTATAAAATAGCCTATACTCCCTCTTATAGATACATTTCTTGAAATAGCATATTGAGAAATATATACCATAGACAGTAAAACAGCTGCTTTTTGTAATGCAAATGTTAAAGCCCCTTGTGTTATTCTAAAATTTCCAAGTGTAATGTATACCTTTCCACTCGGTGTAAGTAAATTAAATCCAATAATAAAAATGCACAAAAATAGTGATGGTAGAAGCTTAATTTTTCCTTTTTTAATTTTTAATAAAATTATAAAAAGAAAAACAATAAGCCACAAAAATAAAAGATTTGTTTGAAAAAAAACTGTTGGTAAACAAAGTATAGTTGTAAAAAAGAGAATAGTTGGGTTTATGGTAGAATATATTTTACTCATAGCTACCATCACTTTGTAAAAGCACGGTAGAATACCAAATGGATTCTTTTAAGAAATGAGCAGTAAAAAGACCTAACAAAAACCCTGTGATACAAGAGCTGATAGTTATAATTGGTGCAATATATATAGTAGATTCTCCATAAAGCATTATATCCGATAATACTATTTGAGAAAATGCATTTGCTAAAGATCCTAATAAGCTTATCCCTATAGGACCTATAGTATTCTTAAATATTTTAGAAGCAGCTAGCATAATGCATGCAGATGCAAATGATCCTGCGAACGAAAAAAGAAAAATATACGAAAAAAAGGTCCCTGTAATAAAACCCTGTCCAATTACTTTTAAAAGAACAAGTAAAAATAAATGTTTAGGCTTTAATACTAAAATACCAATTATTATTGGCATATTTGCAAGCCCTAATCTCATAAAAGGAAGAGGTTTTGGTATTACATATTCAATTGCAGATAAAAATAAACACATTGAAGCTAAAAATGCAATGAGTTTGTCTGTATTTAATTTTTCTTCTTTTTTCACACTCTTATTCAACACCATATATCATCTCTTGTCAAGTATGTAAAGTATAAGTTTCTTTGCAATTAATTATCCCATCTTCGCATAGGG
>CAYJLQ010000207.1:0-2820 GCA_964370725.1 uncultured Treponemataceae bacterium | reverse complement strand
CGGGCTCTTGCTTGTATCTTTTTGCTTTATGGCGGACACGGCAAGCCATGTCCCTACAGGTGCAAAAAGGATACCGCTCTCGAATCCCTAATGCTTTGTTACGGACACGGCAAGCCGTGTCCCTACGGTGGATAAAAATTGACATTGTGTCAAACTAAACCCTATTCTTTTATCGGCAAAATATGCTATAATCTCTATATGAAATTTGATTTTACAACACATTTACAAAAAATTGACTGTATATTAGAACAATCACTCCCATCAGAGTATGATTCAAAGTGGATGAATGACACATTTTCAAATCTTCTACACCCTATTCCATCTCATCTGCTTGACAACCTCGTGTCCCCATGCAGAAATTTACTAATACTAGGTGGAAAAAGATGGAGACCCCTTTTAATGGTTCTTTGCGCTGATCTTTCTCTAGAAGCAAATAAAAACATAGATACAACTACTAAAGAAAATATTCTTAACACCGTATATAAGCTTACTCCCCTTGTAGAATTTGTGCATACGGCAAGCCTAATCCATGATGACATAGAAGATAATGCAGACATCAGAAGAGGAAAACCTAGTGCACATATCACCTATGGTGTTGATGTTGCGATAAATGCAGGTAGCTGGCTATTTTTTCAAGCCAGTAGCTGTATTGAAAACCAAACCATTAAATGGGGCAACAATCAAATGCAATTAAAAGCAAGCCTTTATGAAAAACTAATGTTAGAACTCCGACGCCTCCACTTAGGCCAAGCTATGGATATAACATGGCATAAAAATGATACCATTATTCCAACTATCAATGAGTATATCACAATGACAAGCTTAAAAACGGGGACCCTTGCATCGTTATCAACACAAGTCGGCCTCATAGCAACAGAGACACCAAGTGATATTATTGCAAAAATGTCTAAATGTGCATCAGACATAGGAGTTGCATTTCAAATTTTAGATGATGTTAAAAATCTTACCACAGGAAATGTTGGAAAAAAACGTGGAGACGACATTGTTGAAGGGAAAAAGAGCTTACCAGTTTTATTACACTTAGAATCTTGCAAAGAAGATTTTGATTCCCTCATGGAGTGTTTTAGACTTGCAAAAAAAGAAGGTATCGATTCTCCGAGTGTTGAAAAAGCAATTAGCATTATTGAAAAAAGTGATGCTATTGAAAAAGCAAAGGAAAAGGCTAACTCCTTAATTGCAGAATCATGTAAAGCAATGAGAGCCTTTTATCCAAATACAAAAACTATGGATAAAATTGATTACTTATTTGAAAGCTTGTTTTAAGGTGTACCTATTGTAGATTTATTAATTATATCGTACAATACTGTAACTTTATTCTAAGCAAATAGTTTTAAATATAGAGAGGTATAATGAAAGAAAGTGCAGATAATCTTAACATTCACGCAATTGAACTCGCCTCACAAGGTCATTTTACCGAGGCTATTGCATGTTTTAAAAGAGCAATTGGCATAGATAAATCTAATTTACTCCTTTGGTACAACCTTGGTGTTACCTATAGAGATTCAGGAGATCTTGAATCTGCTAAACAGGTTTTACTAACTGCATTTGAAATTGATGAATATGACGAAGACTTATTAGAAACACTTGCTCTTGTATGCTTTTCTCTTGATGAAATTGATGAAGCATTTGACTATTGTGCCCGCGCAATTGAAATAAATGAACATAATTCACGCGTTTGGAATACCATTGGAGTATTGTATTTTTCAAAAAGTGAATTTTCAGAAGCAAGTGTCGCTTTTGAAAGAGCTGTTACACTTTGCCCTTACTATTACGATGCCCTGTATAATTTACGTGATGCCTATGACGAACTCGGTAATAAGGCAGGAAAAGAGGATTGTGAAAATAGGTTAAAAGACTTAAAGTCGCAAGGTCCTTATGCGTGATTCAGGATTAGTGACGGAGATTACGCAAGCTGGCTTAGTAAAAATTCTTCCCGTTATCGATGGTGCTTGTTTAAGCTGTACCGTAACGGGATGTGCTAAACGAGGAAAGCCTTTTTTTGTAACAAACCCTCAAAGTATTCCTCTTGAAGTTGGAAGTCATGTAAAGGTGAGTGAGTCTAAAAAGCATCAAGCAATACAAACTATTGTAAACGTGTTTATTCCGATTACACTTGCTATTATTGCCTATGTTTTTTTGAGTACCCAAACAAGCGCAACAGATGGGGCAAAAGCAGGCCTTAGTCTTTTAACACTTTTTGTTACATGCCTTCTTCTCTTTTTTATATCTACAAAGAGAAAACTTGTACAAAGTGAAATTGTAGACATTGTAGAAGATGCCCCTCCTTCTAAGTGAGGCTTTCTATTTCTTGCTTAACATATCTATAGAATGCTTCCATGTTTTCACTTAAAACTTTTCCTTTCTTTTTTGCAAAGTAGACTCCCCACAAAAATTCGCTATCAGGGAAAGGATGATACCGAAGAAAAGCATCATCATCATTTATGGTGTGCTCAGGAACGGTAAAAAGAAGATTATTACTTTTGGCAATTTCTTTTAAAGAGTTAAAGTCGCTTGAACTAATTTCTATATTTGGCTCAAATCCATGTTTTCTACAAGACGATTCAAAGTTATGTCGTATATGAAATTGCGTGCTAAACATTGCAAATCGCTCGTCTTTTAAATCATCCATTGTAATATTCTTTTTAGAATACAAGGAGTGAGTTTTTGGTATACATAAAAAAATGTTTTCATCAAAAAATTTTTCGGTATTGATTGAGTCAGAATCAAAAATCCCTGCTGTTATACAAAAGTCGTATTCGCCTCGTTTAAGATAGGTTTCTAGGTTTAAATCTGTTCTGT
>CAYJLQ010000206.1:0-2827 GCA_964370725.1 uncultured Treponemataceae bacterium | reverse complement strand
TTTACAAACATGTAAATAAGGTCACGGTATCTAATAACCTCACGAAGTTTTAAGTCTAATAATTTTTTTTGTGGTTCTAAAACCAAGTCCCACTTTTCATTTTGCTGAATATTTTCCATGATAAATAATTCCTAATTCCTAATTTATAATTCCTAAATAATTATCCACCTAATTCGTAATAAGGCATTCGTAATTCGTAATTAATGAAGTTTCTTAACTGTTTCTTTTATACTTTCGCTTTTGCCTTTTTTCATAATTAATACATTACCGTCTTTTACGGTTACTAGTAAATCTTCTACGCCACAAAGTACCACAGGTGCATCTGAATATACAAAACAGTTTTTGCAATCACTTTGTGCTACATTTCCAACGGTTGCATTTTCTTCATTATTGTTTTCAAAATGACTAGCAAATGAATCCCACGTTCCAATGTCATGCCAGTCAAAGCTAGACTTTATGGCAAATGCTTTTTCTGACTTTTCGGCAACTGCATGGTCAACAGAAATAGCGATACTATTTTCATATGCTTTTTCCATGTAGTGCCATGAGCTTATATTTTTTATACCTTTTGTTTCTACCGGTGTTGGACAATCTGCTTCGGTTAGGGCAGGGAAAGCATTGGTAACTTCTTTTGTGTGTAATTCTAGTTCTTGCATAAAAGTACTTGGCTTTACACAAAACATTCCGCTGTTCCACCAAAAGTTACCTTGTTCTAGGTATTCTTGTGCAGTTTTACTATCAGGTTTTTCCTTAAAAAGATCAATTTTAAAAATATTTTCTGTTTCAGTTTTTGACACTTGCATATAGCCAAAACCGATTGATGCTTCTGTTGGCGGAATTGCAAAACATACAAAGGTTTCTTTATTTGCTTGTGTTATTGCTTTTTCTACATCGCTTTTAAAAGATTCAAAAGGGCTTATAATATGATCACTTGTTAAAACAAGTAATGGTAGTTCTTCTTTTTGTGCTTGTAAAATGTAGCGTGATACAAGTGCAATTGGTGGAGTAGTGTGCTTTTGGCAAGGTTCTGCAATTATTATAAGTTTTTCTTCTAAACACTTTTTATCATCTAATGACAATGTATTTGCATACTCAGCACATTGATCTACGGTTGTTTGTAAGATGTCTTGACGTGTTACTATAAAAATGTTTCCCTGTGGTTGTAACATAAATGATCGTTCCAAAGAACGTTGCATAAATGACAAACCGTTAGCAAGCGCCATAAATTGTTTTGGGAAGTCTTTACTGGATACCGGCCAGAGTCTTTCACCAAACCCACCGGCTAAAATAAGTATGTTCATAATAATTCCTAATTTGTAATTCCTAATTCCTAATCATCTTTGCCCATCTCAATTCAAAAAATTAGGCATTCGTAATTAGGCATTTGGAATTATTTAGATTTTTTCAAATACAAATTGGCAAAATGTTTTAATTCTGTTTATAAATGATGTTTCAATGCGGTCGCGTAAAAAGAAAATACTCATCGCATCAACGCCACCAACACCGTAGAGAATAAGTGAGTCGTTATGCTTAAAAATATATACAATTGATTGCATGTTATCTTTTTTTACAACATTAAAACCGCTGTATTCTACCACGCTTGTGTTTGCCATAAGGTAAAATAAATCGGTTTCTGTTTGCTCAAACGAAATGTCAACATCAATGCTTCCAAATGGATTCATATATAGATTTGCGCTAAGCTCTCCATCTGTTTCTCTTATGTCTTCTGATAAAATTTCAGCGCTTGAATATAAGTCATAGTATTGCTCATTTCTTTCTGAATAATACGGTATGCCTACATAACCTTCAATATCTAATAATATAGGCTTAACTTTATTTAATAAATCTTCATTACCTTCATATGGGCGTATTTGAATAACTTCTGCCAAATAAGCAGGTTTTAAGTCTTCAATCATTTCTACAACTTTTTCAGTACCTTCGGTTGCAGGGTTTAGGCACATGTTTTTAGCCTTTCCAATATTTCGTATTAGAATTTCGCCATTTTCAAGTTTTTGTAATTCGTCTGATGAAAGTTTGTCATTAAAAATATCTTGAGAAAAAAGAAGTGTTGATAGAGCTACAAATAATAGAGTAATGATAGTTTTTTTTGTTAGAGTATTTGCCATGTTAATTCCTCTGCTTCAATCATAGTTGATTGAAGTATATTTGATATACACATAATATTTTTGTTGTGTGTTGTGAATTTTTGCGATTCTAAATAGTCGCTCGTATCTGAAAAAATTACCAGTGTATCTTCGGAGATTGAAGTTGGTGCTTTTTCAGTTTTATGCAATTGTACGTTTGATAGTTCACATGCAAAGTCAAATAAAAACTCTAAGTCGGTGTTTCCAATAATGAGAATGTTTTTACAATTACATGTTTTAACAAGTTCTGTAATAATGTCTTTATAATCTTTCATTAATCGAGCTGTGCGTTTAAAATAACGAGAACTCCTATGCATAAGCTCGTTTAAGCCTGTAGGAGTTAAAACATATTGAATGTTTCGTGTAGAGATTTTTTTCATGTAAAGCCAACCCTTATCACTAAAACGTTTTAAAAGTGCATTTGTCATTCCTAGTGACAAGTTAGTAGAGCTAGCTAGTTCTCGTTGGCTTGCATCTGGGTTTACACTCAGTGTTCTTTGCACTTGTGATAATAGTTGTATATCTGTATTGTCTTGCATTATATTTTAAAGAAATTTTTGCCATTGGCAAAGGGGAATCTTTGAGGGTGAATGATAGGTAATTGTGCCATGGCCGAAACACATTTGCACTCTACAAATCAATTGTTCAATTATTGAACATTATAACGCATTTTTTTCTACTTG
>CAYJLQ010000205.1:0-2833 GCA_964370725.1 uncultured Treponemataceae bacterium | reverse complement strand
CGCTCAAATACAGAAAGCTCATCAATGTATGAAGAGGGAGATATTTCTAAGTTTAGCTCTTCAAAAAAAGGTATTATTTGTTCTTTTAGTAATTTCGAGCGAATTATCATCGAACGAAAGCCTGGTCTTAGTACAAATATATTGTCAAAAACCGTTAAGCCTTCAACAAGTGAGCTTTTATTTTGAATAAGTGCTATTTTTGTAAAGCCTTGTTCTCCTCCTTGCCAACTATTAATAAGTCTTTCTTTATAATAAATAAAACCTGTTTGCAGAGGAAGGTTTTGTCTAAATAATTTTAAAAGAGATTCTAAGCCTTGATTATTTATTGGAATAAGAGATAACACCTCACCAGAAAAAACATGCATGTTAAAATCTTTAAGCTCTAAGTTGTTTTTTTCATAAAAACTTACATGGTGCATTCGAAATATTTCTTGCTTCATAATAGAGCTTCTTTATTTTTTATATCTGTATCGTGCCTTACTATTGGAAGTGATATTTCTACATCGGTCCCGCTTCCCTCTAAAGAAAACACATGTATCCCATACTCATCCCCAAAAAGAAGCCTTATTCTGTTATTAACATTTGTCAATGCTAAACCACCTTTCTTTTCTCCTTGGGAAGAACTTGCTTCTAAGCTCCGTTCTATTTTATTATTCAATTGGGCAAGCTGTTTTTCATTCATTCCAATCCCATTATCTGAAATTTGAATAAGCAAGCGTGTTTCTGTAATTTCTAACGTAATAGAAATTATTCCTTTTTTTAATAAGAGTTCTGTTCCATGAATAATGCTATTTTCAAGAATTGGTTGTAAGGTTAGCTTAGGTATTTTTAGTTTTAAAATTTTATCATAGTCATCAGGATTGCAATTAACCTCTAAAGATAAGCGATCTTCAAATCTATATTGTTGTATTCTAAAATATGTTTCACAGTTTTCTATTTCATCTTCAATTGTAACAAGATTTTCTACATTGCTTATGGTATATCTGAAAAAAGAGGATAGCGCTTCTGTCATATCTGCGACAATATGAAGGCCTTCCATTAAAGCTTCACTTCTAATACTTTCTAGTGTATTATATAAAAAGTGTGGATTAATTTGGTTTTGAAGGGCCATATATTGTGCTTGACGTTTATTCAACTCAAACAACTTTGAAGGATGTAAAAGCTCGCATAGCTTTTTATACATATTTTCTTCTGCTTTGCCAGAAAATACATGCCTTTTCTTTTTCAAATCATCATTTAGAAACCCTCTAAGAAAGTGCATTACTAAATTGTCTATTTTTTTTTGTCTTTTCCATACTAGAAAATGAAGAGAAAAAAAGGCAAGAATAATACAAAGCATACAAATACTGATAAGTATTCTATTTTCATGATAAGACAGCTCTCTAAATGCCATCATTAGTAACAAAACAAAAATAACAGCAAAGAAAAGACTGCTTAAAAGCAAAGCTCGATTTATAAGATAATACTTTTTCATAATAAATCCTTTATAGAATTAGCCATACAGTTTTCTGTACTGCGATGGGTTTAAGCCTGTTATTTTTTTAAAGTTTTGTGTAAAATGTGTTAAATTGGTATATCCTACTTTAAAGCAAATCTCGCTAACAGAGAGATTTGTGTCTTGCAATAATTCCTTTGCTTTTTCAATTCTAATTCTAATTATATACTTTGCAAACCCTTCACCTGTTTCTTTTTTGAATAAAGCGCTAAAGTAATTTAAGCTGAATCCTATTTTAGCACTTACTTCTTCTAGTGTTATTTGTTCTGCGTAGTGGTTTTGTATATATTGCTTTGCCAGTCTAATAGGGCGAATAGAATCATCTTGTGTTTTTGTAATCAGCATTGTTAGCTGTTCTTGCTGAAACACTTCTAAACACTTAAAAAGTTCTTTTTGCGAATTACATGTATCACTTTCCATTTCAAAAGATTTATATACCTCTTCTGAGCTTTCACAACCAATCCTTAAAATAAATAAATTTGCAGCATTCAATACTGTTTCTCTTAAAAACAATCCTGTTACATTGGGCGTATCATTAATTGATTTTTCTAAAACAGCCACCGTCATATTTAAGGAATCAAAGTTTCGATTTTCCATGATGGATTCTAGCGTTTTGCTATATTTTTCCAAAATATTAACGTTTGCAGAAGGAAAAGAGATTGGTGCCCAAAAAAGTAATTTTTCATTGTTATTGAGAAGCCGTTGCTGTATCATAATTAAGCTAGAATTAAAGGCTTGTGCAATATCTGTACAAGAGGTTACTGTTTGCCCAAGAGCTAATGATAAATTAATGCTACCATAGAGGGTTTGTTTTGCACCTAATAACGCATAAGATTCTTTAAAAGCTTTTCTTATTTTTTCTTCTCCTGTTTTATAGGCAATAATTCCATAGGAATAGCTATTCACAGAAATGAAAATAAGGTCTTTTGCAAACCTTCCCAATACTGTTTTAAATACCGTTTCTGCATTTTTTTGAACAGCTGTAATTGTTGCTTGAGAACATTTTTGGCTATCATAATCAATTTTTGTAATAAAAACCTGAAGAGAATCCGTTTCCGAAAAATTAAATTTATAAGACTTCTCTAAGCATAGCTCACTTGTGTTGATGTTTTTTTGCAGCAAATCGAATATTAATTTTTCGCGCAAGTACTCTGTGTTTTCTGCGGTTGATTTTACAAGTTCTTTTTCTACATTATCAGAGTGTATTCTTTCCAGACAACACTTACGTAATTTTTTTAATGTAGACATGAGTTCTTCTTGTTTAATAGGTTTAAGCAGATAATCTACAACCCCATATTTTATTGCTGGTTGGGCGTATTCAAATTGAGCATGCCCACT
>CAYJLQ010000204.1:0-2835 GCA_964370725.1 uncultured Treponemataceae bacterium | reverse complement strand
TGTACACTGTATGATCGTCTGCATTTGTGTGGCTTGATAATCGTTCAGTTTTTAAAACTACTATTGCAGGTACAATGCCTTCAGTCCCCGCAGCGCGACTTCTTATTCGTTCTACAATGCTTGAAAAACTTTCTTGAAGTCCATCAAAGTTTGTTCCATCTAGGCGTTCAAGTGGAACGCCACAAAATGATGTTTCATCACCTTGTGCTGTAGAAAAAAAAGTTTTTCCCTTTGTTTTTGTAGAAATGGCATAACCGTTATCTTGTACAACAAAAAGAACGGGAAGTCGATGCATCATTGCAAAAAGAACAGCTTCGTAAAACTCTCCTTCTTGTGTCATTCCATCGCCTAAACCGCAATATGCAATTGGTTTTTTTTCAGAATAGTTTTCATTGCGTTTTAATTCTTGCGCTATACCACAAGCGTGCAATGCTGAGTTTGTAACAGGGCCTGAAAGGCTAAGCATGTTTAATTCTCTGTTGTGTAAAAAGGCCGACATTTGCCTTCCTGCAGAATCAGATTCAGCTTTACAAAACATTGTGCTAAAAAAGTCAAATGGTTTTGCCCCTCGAGCAATCATTAATCCTTTGTCTCTATAGTGACATGCAAGGTAGTCTTCTTTGATAAGAGATGGATTTAAAGCAATAGTTGCCTCGTGCCCTTTACTTGGCATGTAAAAAAAGGCTTTCCCTTGTTTTACGTGATTTTCTTCTGTATCTTCAACTTGTCGAATTGTAATTATGGCTTTATACGCTTCTATTAGTGATTCTAGCGTTTGTTTCATGGTAATTCTCCCTATATAATTAGCAGAATGGATTTTATATGTTCCAAACTGCTCTCTATTTAGACACTGCTTTTTCAAAAAGGTTGCAGTTTTTTGAAATATTTTTAACATATTTTGCATTTTTTGTCATTTTGACACAAGTATACTACTTTGTCATGTAAGTGTCAATAAATAGCCACACTATTAAGCATATTATCGGGAATTACATTACATCTTTTTTTGTTTTTCGCATAGGTACAAAGTTTTGTGCAATGGTGCGCTTATAGCCTTTTGATTTTGCATAAAAAAATCCACAGCCAGAAAAAACTATTGCTCCAATAAAGTTTACAATCATGTCTTTCATAGTGTCATATAGTCCTATATCTAGATAACCACCAAGCCCTAGTTCTTTTTCGTTAATATAAACTTCGTGAATATTAGGAATTGTAACTACCGTGTTTGTTTTTGTTGGATCTAATGCAACAGAATGTATACTGTGTAAAATAGTATCTTTTTGCATATCCATCAAAAAGAAATAATCCATTGCAAATTCAAAAAATTCCCATATTACTGCTACTGTCATTGAAAAGCAAAATGCGGTCAGTGCCATGAATATGGGGGAAAGTTCAAAGGTTAGCTTTTCATTATTGTTTAAGATAACAACCAAAGAAAAGCCTACTGCTGCTGCTAAAAAGCCGTTGATGGTGTGTAACATTGTATCCCAGCCATGTATTCTAACATAAAATGCATTGATTTCGCCTAAAATTTCAGCGGCAAAAATAAAACAAAGTATTGTAATTTCTAATGCTGCAGGAAGCGCAATATTTGCTCGCACTTGAATCCAGCTTGGAATGTAAAAAAGAACTAGTGTTAATAGGCAGAAGAACACACTTTCATAGTTTGCCATAAAAAATTGGCGAACCATAATAAAAATTACAATTGCACGTAAAATAGAAAAGACTATAAAAGAGCTTTTATGTTCTCGTATCTCTTCACTCATTTGCTTTCTTAAATTTTTTTTAGAAGTTTTATTCTTTTTTTCTGTGCTCATAAGGTTTCCTTAGTATATGATTTTAGATATGTAAAATGCTAACATTACTGCTGATATTTAGGCTATCTTTTTCAATTGGTACATTTTTTAACTCTAATGATTGTAGTTTTTTTAGTGAATGCAAATCAGGAAGTGTTTTGAGGTTTCTTAAATCAACTAAAGAAAGTGTAACAAGGTTTATTAAGCAGGGTAAAAATGAAACATCAGAAAGCAAGCGTATTCTCCATAGCTCCAAAAATTTTAATTGTGTAAGACTTTTCAAAGAAGTTACATCTTTAATACCACAAAACCAAATTCTTAAAGAGTGAAGATTTTTAGCGTTCTCTAAGAAATATACATCTTGCAATGGAATGCCTCTTAGAGTAAGATATTCCAAGTTTGGTATGTTTGCAATAGTGCTCAGATTCTTCTTTGCTTTGCATGATAAAAATAAGGTTTTTAATTTTGAAAATTCTGTTAACCAATTGCAATCGAAGTGAATTGCTTTTCCCATAGTATCTGCAGCTATTGTTAGCTTTTCAATATTTTTATTCAAATCTTTTATAAATGAATAATCGATTTGGTTGAATATTACAACACTTAAGCTTTTTAATGTTGGTAAATTTTTGAGTATTTCAAGATTAAACGAGTCTTCTCCTAACTTTACATCCCCTCCAATTGAAAGATGTTTTAAATAATTCATATTAGTGAGAAATGATAAATCTATAGGGTTATCGGTTGAAATATTATACATCCGGAATTGCATAGAAGGGCATTCTTTTAGAAGTAAATTTATTTTTTCATATGCTTCACTTGGTAACTGGTGCGAAATTTGGACAGTTTTAACTATTGGATTTTGGGACAGTATTTTGATGTTTGCCTCAGTTAATTCATTGAATCCATAAAACTTCATGGCTCCATTTGTATGCGTTTCTGTTGTAATATGGATATGATTTTCTTTTATTTCTTCCATGGGTTTAGTATAGTGTAAGTTAGTCGAAAATACAATGTATTAGTATTCTAAATTAAAAAAATATTAATT
>CAYJLQ010000203.1:0-2840 GCA_964370725.1 uncultured Treponemataceae bacterium | reverse complement strand
GTGCCGGTTGTTTTTAAGCTTCCATCTCGAAAGGCATTGTCTATGAGACGCTTGGTTTCATCAACTTTGAGACTTTCTTCTGCAATAATGTTTGTTAGCTCTGCTTCTTTTTGCTTTGCAATGTAGCCTTGCCAATCTTTTGCGAGATCTGCTGTTTTTGCATTTATTTGGTTAATAAAGTTTTTAATAAGCTCTTTTTTGCTTCGTAATTCAGGATTTGCATTTATTGCCTTATCAATTGCACCAAGAATTTCTGTGTCTTGACAGTTTGAATCGTGATATTTTGCAACAAGCATAAGAATGTAGTCTATCCCAATTTCAATTTGTTTAATAAGTTCTATTTCAAAAACAATATCATCATTTATAATCTCTTTTTCACTTTCGCTACCTTTCGTAAACTCATCGCGTAAATCAAGATATATACTTTGATAGTCTTGTAATTCTCCATCGCTTATGCTCGTGTCTTCTGCAAACTCATCAAAGGAAACAAGAATATTTCTAATACGTAAAATTGCGCCAAAGAGCTGAATAAACTTCTTTTTAGCTTCTTCGCCAATTATATCTTGGCCAAGTGGAAACTCGGTTAATAGTCGCTCAATTAGTGCTTTATAACCGGGCACATAGATATCTTTATCGTCCGTATAACCGTTTATATAATCCTCGTAAGATTTGAGTAACACTATTCCGCCTGCATTTTTGTTACCAAAAAGTGAAAGAGCTTTATTTGTTTCTTCTTCAAGATTTCTAAAACAAACAATGTTTCCAAACCGTTTTATAGAATTTAGAATACGGTTTGTTCTCGAAAATCCTTGAATAAGTCCATGTTGCTTTAAGTTTTTATCTACCCAAAGAGTGTTTAAGGTAGTTGCATCAAATCCGGTTAAAAACATGTTTACCACAATAAGTAAGTCAATTTCTCTATTTTTCATTCTGAGAGAAACATCTTTATAATAGTTTTGAAACTTGTCGCCACTCGTGTCGTAGTTTGTGCCAAAGCTTGTATTATAGTCTTTAATGGCAGAATCTAAAAAGTCGCGTGAACTTGCATCGAGGTTATCAGTTTCAAATTCTTCATCGAGGTAAAAATCATCGGGGTCTTCTTCGTTTGGATTAAAACTAAAAATCGTTGCAATACGCAAGGGTGTATTCGACACAGCAAGTTGTGTTTTGAACTCAGCATAGTATTGTATAGCCATCGGAATAGAGGCCACTGCAAAAATTGAATTAAACCCATTTACTCTAACCGTTTCTTTTTTTTCTGTAACCGTATTATTTTTAGAAGAAGCCATTTTTTGAATATTTACAATTCGCCTATAGTCATACTTTGAACCTTGCTGATTTCTATAGGTTTTTTGGTCAAAATGCTTTAGAATATAAGAAACAACTTCTTCAATACGTCTTGGATCACTCAAAGCAGCTTCCTTGTCTATTGCCTTAACCTTTTTATCTTGTATATCTTCAGGTTGCTTTATGGTATTTATAAAGTCAATTCTGAATGGGAGTACATTGTTATCATGAATAGCATCAACTATAGTATACTTATGTAATACTGCTCCAAATGCTTGCTCTGTAGTACGCAAGTTTACATACTTTCCTTTGCCTGCATTTTTTGCAAATATTGGCGTGCCGGTAAAACCAAAAAGGTGATACTTCTTAAAGGCTTTTACAATTTTAACGTGCATATCGCCAAATTGCGAGCGATGGCATTCATCAAAAATTATTGCAAGATGCTTTTTATACACTGCATGCTCTTTATTTTTACCTATAAACTTGTCGAGCTTTTGAATGGTTGTAATAATTATTTTTGTGTTATCATCTTCTAATTGTTTTTGTAACACTGCGGTTGAAACATTACTGTTTGCAGCACCTTTTTCAAAACGGTCGTATTCTTTCATTGTTTGATAATCAAGGTCTTTTCGGTCTACAACAAAAAGCACCTTATCTATATACGGAAGACTTGTAGCAAGTTGCGCCGTTTTAAAACTGGTAAGCGTTTTTCCTGATCCTGTTGTGTGCCAAATATAGCCACCCGCATCAATTTTACCCACCATTTTATGGTTTGTGGATAGCTCAATAATATTTAAAATGCGCTCTGTTGCTGCAATTTGATACGGCCTCATTACCAATAATAGATTTTCTGAAGTAAACACACAGTAGCGTGTAAGAATATTTATGATGGTATGTTTTGCAAAAAAAGTTTTTGTAAAATCAATTATATCAGGAATTGTTTTATTGTTTGCATCTGCCCAAAAACTGGTAAACTCAAAACTATTACTTGTTTTAGATTTCTTTTTTGTAGGATTTTTATGAGCTTCTTTTATATGTTGGCTTCTTGTCGTATTTGAATAATACTTCGTTTTTGTCCCATTCGATATAACAAATATTTGAATATATTCAAACAAGGCACTCCCCGCCCAAAAACTTTCTCTAATATAGCGGTTAATTTGATTAAACGCTTCTCTAATTTTAACCCCTCGACGCTTAAGTTCAATGTGAATGAGCGGAAGCCCATTTACTAAAATAGTTACATCGTAGCGTGTTTCTCTTTTACCTTGAGATTCTTCATATTGATTTACTACTTGTAAATGATTTTTTAATATATTCTTTTTTTCGATAAGCTTAATATTTTTTGTACTACCATCATCTCGGTTAAGTATTTGTATGTATTCTTCTTGTATTTTTTTGGTTTTTTCTAACATTCCCTCATTATTATTAGAAATGACTTTTGTGTAAAACTGCTCCCACTCTTTATCTGAAAAAGTAAAATCGTTTAGTTTTTCTAATTGTGCTCGAAGGTTTGCAATAAGTTCTTCTTCTCTTTTTATACTAATATGCTCATA
>CAYJLQ010000202.1:0-2864 GCA_964370725.1 uncultured Treponemataceae bacterium | reverse complement strand
CTTAATTGTACAATGCTTATCTTGCTTTGTAAAGTATTATTCGTACACGTAATATAAAAATAAGAGCCTTGCTATTTGCAAGACTCTTAAAAATTATTTTAGAATGATAGTGTATATGTTACAACACTTTGATTATTGTATGTAACAGCAAGATCTTTTGTTTCTCCCTGTCGTAATACAAAATTAGATGTAACTGTCGTATTTGCAAGACTAGATTTTGCTGCATCAAGGACAAAACCTTTCTGTGCAACATCATATTTTAATACAACATTTGGTTTTCCGTAGTCGTTGTATGTTCTTGTTTGATCAGTTGCAGACTCTAAGAACCCCGCAAAGGATTCCCCTTGTGCTACAATAAGAGAATCAAGAGCTATATTGGTACTTGTAAACTGAGCGTTAGAAACTTCATACGTTTTATCTGTCTTTTCACTAACTGGGTTAAGAGTACTTCCCTTTGTTATTTTATCTGTAAAGTTTTCAATTCCTCTAAATGTCTCTGAAACTCCAGACATAAAATCGCCATTTGGACGCCTCATACCATTGTATCTATGAGAAAGTATATCGTAAGTACCTGCATCACCTTGATATACAGTAGATTGTATTTGGTATGTCACATATACTTCATCTGTCGTATCTCTCCATTTAAACCAACTATATACTCTTCCAACCATCTTAATATTTTTAATACTCTTAGCACTAATTTTAATAGTATTCACTACAGGAGCTTTTAATAGCTTGTCTACACCATTTTCACTCATTAAAACAGTGCCATCTTCATTTATTGTAAAGGTTGCTCCACTAAAGGTTCCTTTAGTACTTGAGGTGGCTCCTTCAAAAGTATAAGTCTGTTTTATACTTCCACTTGCTTCTATAGTCGAACCTTCAGAAGAAACAGTATAGAGTTCATCTGCGTCCTCATAATATAATTCGCGTCCTTTTAGTGCATCCAAGTATTCTGTAGCAGAGGCTCCACCAACAATTACTGTATGTAGGTATGGTGATTTTCCTGTATATACAGGAGTATAGTCGCCTTTTGCATTTTTTTCCATATACCAGTCTGCCATTACAAAGTTTCCACTAGCATCTACATAACCTGCAGGATCATATTCATAAAATTTATAGCTTTTGCCATCTACTTTTACATTACTTTCAACAGAGCCCCATGATGTTGGGTTTGATTTACCAAAAACTTCTTTGAATCCTGTTGGAACACCAAAAGAAAAAAGAAGACGTGTATGCGTATCAAGTGCGACTAGCATGTTATCTAAGTCTTGACCAGAAGCATTACCTGTAAATCTATAAAACACAAAGCGATCCATTCGTCGCTCAGAGCCATCGCCATAAGTACCAGCATTAGTAGACCCTGTAGCCCCAAAAAAAGGATTATAACCATTATACATATAATAAGTAGGGCTCACATTTACATTCATAACTGTATAAACGGTAAAACTACCATATTTTTTTGTAAATTTATCTGATGATAAAGAGCTTAAATACTTTGAATCAGATCCATCACTCCACGTTTGAGAGCTAATTAATCTTGCTTTAGGAGTATCATCCCTAATTTCTTGTATTTCTATAACTTTTCTTTGTAAATCTGCACTTGTAAAACTTCCACTTATGGATGCTAATTGAGAGCGTACGTTTGCTTGCACATCTGAAGGAAAGTGAGCTAAAATCTCTTCATCTATTTGACCATTTGCTTTAAGAACGTCGAACATAGAATATGCAGCAGCACCCTCTGGAAGCGGCTCTTCAGGTTCATCTGTACCTCCACCAGGGTTAGAAGGATCTGTAGGTTCTTCTTCTGGAATAAATGGAACATCTGATTCATTGTTTGCAACTTCTTGTTGCTGACGGTAACGATCAACTCTACTACCACCGCCTAGGATATCAGTACATGAAACAGTAAGCACACATACAAACAAACAAGCAAAAAATATTTTAATATTAAATTTCATAGTTATATCCTTATTTCTAAATTTTTATTTATAGTTTAACTAAAAACCCTAATGTTGCACCAAAATCTAGTGAGTTTAACCAGTAGTTAGGTGATGGCAATGGTTTACTTGAATCCAAGCCCCCCATTTCCGCCAAACTTGCAGGGACAGTTAAAGCCATTGGTTTATACAGGTTAAATTGCGTAAAAAGCCCTAATACAAGCTCTGTTGTTGGCATTAGAGGTATATTATATGCAAGATCAAGTTTTGATGAAAAAGCAAAAGCATTCATACTGTTTATCATTTCTTCTGAAACAATAATTTCTCCTACTTCAGAAGTTAAATCTCCTGCAAATATTGGACTAGTTGAATAAGCCAAGTATGATGGCACAAAATCGGCTATCATTCTCGCTCCCACGCCAAGACCTATAGATAGTCTATTATCAAAGAAAAGGGCTTCAGTTTCCACGCCTAAGTTTATTATCGGTAAGTAGTCAACTACAATAAAAATATCAAGAGCTTCTCCCGTATCTTCATCTTCAGCAATAATTTTTTGAGATGTATTACCTTGCCCAAATGCCAAATAACCTTTAACTGCCATTCCAGAAAACACAGAGTCTTCTTTAAGCACAGGGAATATATCTTTTGAATCAAAAATATACCCAACAGCGACTTGCCCACCTACCAGCATTGAACTGAGAGAACCTGTCATATCTTTAGCTAGCGGGTTTAATTCTTTTAAATCTTCTAAGGGAATACTAGGGAGTGTTAGAGAACCACTAAAATCGGCTCTAAGATCTAAAACCCATCCTTTTTCAAAAGCTGAGGCAGAAAATACTATTGTGCTTAACAATAGTATAAATAGCATTTTTTTCATTAAATATTTTTTCCTTTTTTAAAAAATAGGTTTGTAAGTTTACACAA
>CAYJLQ010000201.1:0-2865 GCA_964370725.1 uncultured Treponemataceae bacterium | reverse complement strand
TAAGAGACTCTACACTAAGTTAAGGCACAATAATTATCTCTAGAATATGCTCTTTTAAAATCAAGCCATAAAATCGCTTTGTGATTTTTGACTAATTAAGCAAATTTTTAGGAGCTTTTATTATTATGAAAAAAAATCAATATATTTTTATGTTGATAGTATTTATTATGTCTACATTGTTATCGGTGCAAAGTTTAACTGCTGAAAAGAAAGTAAGCTTTGATGTTAATGCAGGGTATTCACCTACACTGCTTTTTACAGATGACACAATCGGTGATACTTTTTCCCCTGCAGGTGCCCAACTAAGCTTTGCCATGTTTTTTTTACATAAGCCCTACGGAAATATGGGTATAGAAATAAGTACAAATTGGACTATGGCTAAAACAATGCCAACACAAAGCGAACTTGTTAGCCATATAATTCCACTGCACCTAAATTATGTGTATCAATATCACTTTAATACCAAGCTAGCCTTGCATAATCATATTGGTGTTGGGATGAATATGTTTAACCTTCATCATGTACAAAACAATGCAACGCTAGGACTCTTGGAGCTTAGTACTTCAGTTAATGTAGGCACAGGCTTGCAAATTGAAATTAGTAGTGGTTTTTACACGGAAGTTGGTATAGCGTATATTGTAAGTTTTCCACAAGATGTAATAATGCATCAGTTAGTGCCTTCACTATCATTTGGCTATAGGTTCTAAAAGGGAGTACACTATGAAAAATAAATTACAAATAACAGTAGTATTTATTATATTAATTCTTTTTCTGTTTGTATCATGTGATAATTACCTAATAAACACAGGAATACGAGATTATATTTTCGGTAGTGTAAGTAATAATTACACTATTACATTTAATGCAAATGGTGGTACAGGCACAATGGAAGCACAAACATTTGTCCCTGAAACATCAATTAGCTTAAAAGCAAATGCTTTTACCAATACTGACAGTTCTTTTATAGGGTGGAGTGATATATCAGGTGGAACAGATGCTATATACACAGACAGAGCAAAAGTTTATTTTAAAGAAAGCAAAACTTTGTATGCTGTATGGCATCCGACTAATGATGTTGCAAGTATTACCTTTAAGGGTAATGGTGGGACTGTTCCTAACTCAGGTGACCCTGCGCTAATAGCGTATACCCAATATATATTGAAAAAGACAGAAACTCTTTTAATTACAAATAACTTTACCAATGGGGAAAAAGCATTTGCGGGTTGGTCAATAACAGAAAATGGCGAGGCTGAATATACTAATGGGGCAAGCATTGCCTTGGAAAAGGGTATGACTCTCTATGCTCAATGGGGAGAAGCTGCTATTATAACTTTCCATAAAAATGATGGTAGTGGGATAACTAAAACTCAAACAGTTGCAATAGGCGATGTAACTCTTGAGGCAAACACCTATGATAGGGATTCTTACAAATTTCAAGGTTGGGCTACAGCAAAAGCAGGTGAAAAACTATATGATGATGAGGCAACTATCAGCATTCAAGAAAATATCAATCTTTATGCAGTTTGGAAAGGTGTTTACAGCGTAACATTTAATACAAACGGCGGAACTCTTGTTGACTCTTTAGATGTTGAAGAAGGAAACACTTTTACAAAACCTACCGAACCTACAAAAAATGGCGAGTTTAAAGGATGGTATAGAGAACCTACTTTTAACACTCCATGGAATTTTAATACTGACACCGTAACTACAGACATAACCTTATATGCAAAGTGGCAATACACTATTACCTTTGGTGCAAACAGTGGTACTGGGAGCATGGCACAACAAACATTTATCCACAATGAAGAACCTTTTTTAACGGCAAATGCTTTTTCCAATGGGGAACAAGGATTTGCAGGTTGGAGTGAAATTGAAGGTGGAAGCCTTACCTACACTGATAGGGCAAAGCTTACCTTTAATGAAAATAAAAGCTTACATGCTGTATGGATAACAACCCATGCAACCATTACATTTTATGGAAATGGTGGCACTATTGCAGATACAGGGCTTGCAGAATATAAACAATATGTGCCAAATGGGCAGTCTCTTTTAATTATAAATAATTTTGTACATCAAGCTGGACAAGGCTTTGGAGGCTGGTCTACAACTGCAGATGGTGATGCTAAATATGGAAATGGTGAAAACATTACCCCTACAGGAGATATGACTCTGTATGCAAAATGGGGAGATGCTGCTACTATTACCTTCCATAAGAATGATGGTAGCGGTGTAACTAAAACACAAATAGCTGCTGCAAAAGGTAATGCAAAACTTGAAGCAAACATATTTGCGTGGGATTCTCACCGATTTGAAGGATGGTCTACAACTGAAGACGGTGCAAAAGTGCATAATGATGGGGCAATTATCAATATACAAGGAGATATGAACCTCTATGCAGATTGGACAGAGTTTTACACTATTACCTTTAATGGAAACAATCAAACAACTGGTAACAAAGATCCTATTATTGTAGACAAAGGTACTCCAATAACATTACCAAAGAATCTCTTTGTAAAAACAGGGCATACCTTTAAGGGGTGGACAACAGCTCAAGATGGAACAGGGGACTTCTATACTGACCAAAAAAATGTGACTTTTACAGAAAGCACAACACTCTATGCAAAGTGGGAGGCTCATACCTATACCATTACGTTTAAGTCAAACTATGTAGGTGGAGCAGCTGACTATACCCAGGTTTTTGCTCATGATGAACGGATAGGTTTAACACCAAATAAATTTACAAAAGATGGTTATGCTTTTGGTGGGTGGACTAACACAAAAGATGGAACAGATGTAGTCTATGGTAACAACGCAGCTATAACCTTTAACGAAAATAAAACCTTGTACGCACTGTGGGTAGATACA
>CAYJLQ010000200.1:0-2870 GCA_964370725.1 uncultured Treponemataceae bacterium | reverse complement strand
AGATCATATTTATAGTAATATGACTATTGAAGAAGCGGAGTTATTTTTAAATGAAGAGTAAAATAACAAAAGTTATTATTTCCTTATGCATTGTTGCTGTTGTTCTAGTTGCAGTTATAGTTTCTGCCTATTTTTATTTTTTAACACCAATACATAGTGAAAGTGAAAGTGTACGATTTAAAGTACAATCTGGTGCAACATTAAGAACTGTTGCAAACGATTTGGAAGACCAAGGTCTTATTCGATTATCACATGTATTTTATGTATATGGCAGATTAAACGCTACAAATTTACAAGCAGGAATTTTTAATATTTCAAGCGCAATGTCTGTACAAGAATTATCAAAGATTTTTGAATCTGGTCGTTTTGAATCAATTCGTGTTAGTATTCCAGAAGGACTAACTATTAGTCAAATTGGGCGCATACTCGAATCAAAAGAAGTTACTACGTTGAATAATTTTATTGAAGCTTCAAAAGATACTACATTGTTATCAGAATTTAATATTCCTTCAACAAGTTTTGAAGGTTATCTCTTTCCTGATACATATAATTTTGATCCTGATATGGCTGGCGCTGATGTTATTAGAATTATGGCTACAAATTTTTATGATAAAATTTCACAAATTGATGGCTTAAAAAATCTAAATGCCGATGATCTTTTTCAAACACTTACTCTTGCGTCTATTGTTGAACGAGAGTATAGAGTTGCAGAAGAAGCGCCACTTATTGCTAGTGTATTTGAAAACAGACTAGAACACAATATCGGCTTATATTCGTGCGCAACACTTGTGTATGTAATAACAGAAATCCAAGGGCGGCCTCATCCAGAAATTATTACCTATGATGATACTGATATTGATAGTCCATATAATACGTATAAATGGGCAGGGTTAACGCCAACACCAATATCAAACCCAGGTATGGTTGCTTTAAATGCAGCTGCAAACCCTGCAAATACAAATTATTACTTTTTTAGATTAATTGATCCTGCAATTGGAAACCATATTTTTACAAGCGACTTTGATGACCATATTGAAGCTGGAGCAACTATACAAACAAAGAGTGCCGCACACTAATGCCAAGAATATCATCTCAAACACTTGACGAAATTAATACTCGTGTTGATATGCCTTCATTGGTAGGAGAATATACTCGACTTGAAAAAAGAGGTTCTGATTATTGGGGGTGTTGTCCATTTCATAATGAAAAAACACCATCTTTTAAAATTACCCCTGAAAAAAACTTATACTATTGTTTTGGTTGTCATGCTGCTGGTAGTTTAATTCAATTTTACATGAATATGGAAAAAACGTCTTTTCAGGACGCAGCCATTGCACTAGCTAAGAAAGCTGGCATAAATATAATTTATGATGGCTCATTTGTGCCTCAAGCACCACAAAACTCTATAAAAGACGAGTATATTGAATTATATGGCAGAATTAATGGTACTTATCATTACTTTTTAACCTCTAGCGATATGGGAAAAAGTGCTCTAGATTATTTACGGAGCAGGGGAATTAGTGATGAAACAATTTCTAATTTTCAATTAGGCTTTTCCCCTAAAGATAGGTATTGGTTAAAAAAGTTTTTATCTGAAAAAAAATATAGTGAAAAATTTTTAGAAGAATCAGGTTTGTTTTCTAAAAACTATCCTAATATCTCTTTTTTCTCCAATAGGTTAATGTTTCCTATTTGTAATAGGCATGGTCAAACAATTGCTTTTGGTGGACGAATTTTAGAAGGAGAAGGGCCAAAGTATCTAAACTCTGGCGATTTAATTCAGTATAAAAAACGTGAAAATCTGTATGCATTTCATCTTGCAAAACAGCACTTGAGAACAGCTAAAAGTGTTATTATTTGCGAAGGTTATATGGATGTAATTGCCTATCATCAAGCAGGAGTTCCAATAGCTGTTGCTCCACTAGGAACAGCCCTTACAGAAGAACAAGTAAAATTGTTAAGTGGCTTTTGTGATACATTTTATTTATCATTTGATAGTGACAAGGCTGGACAAGAGGCAACGTATAAATCAATATTATTATGTAGGCAAAATAATATTTCAGTAAGAATTATTCAACATGTGGGAGGTAAAGATCCTGCAGAAATTTTATTAAATTCTGGACCTGAAAACTTGACAAATTTTCAAGAATGTTATATATTGGATAATGAATATTTGTTGTCTGTTTTAATGCATCAATATCCGGTAAACACACCAGAAGGCAAAATGAAAATATGTTTAGCCTATTTCCCTTATTTGGATGCACTACAATCAGATATACACAGAGAATCTTGCTTTGAATACCTTAGTAATACCATTAATATATCTATTAATGTTGTGAAAGAAGATTTCAAAAACCGAGATACTGCTAAGAAAAAGTTAGAATATTCACCCAGAGCAAAAGAAAATAAAGTACCAGAAGTTTTAAAAACTGATGCAGAGCTACGTGCTATTTTAGCTGTAGTGGCGAACTTTGATTTTTTTGGAATTATGCGTTCAACCTTATCTGTAGATGATTTTGAAGGCGTATTAGCTAGGGAAATGTTTGTTACTCTAGAAGAGTGTTTTAGAGAGGGAGCTGTTAGTACAGATAGTATTCTATCTCGTTGCAATGAGGGTGTTAAAAAAATAGTGACAAAAGCAATCACTTCTGGCGAATTCGCCCAAAACTCTAAGCAAGTTGTAGAAAGTAGTGTGCATAGGCTCAAACAAAAAAGTCTAATTCGGAAAAGAGAACGTCTAATTAACAGAATGCGACAATTGCAATCTGGGGCAAACGAAAATCCGGATGAGCTAAACACTTTGTTGAGTGAAAAAATGAGCATTGATTTTGAATTAAATAAATTATAAGGGGCATTGATGTCAGATCAAG
>CAYJLQ010000199.1:0-2942 GCA_964370725.1 uncultured Treponemataceae bacterium | reverse complement strand
TTAATTATTAATTAACAACTAAACCTTTCTTTTTCCAGCGTCCACTCAAATAATAAGGAACTACAATACACACACCGATAAGCCAGCCTGTTCCAAAACACCAAAACATATTGTACTCACCAAAAAGGTGGGTATAAACATATGCAGATGGAACACGTGCTCCTAAAAATGAAATAAGAGTACACACCATTGGAACAACGGTTTCTCCAGCACCACGCACTGATGCGTTTAGCACAAAAATTATTGTTAAAAGCGGAAAACATGGCATAATGCGCCGAATATATTCTTGCCCTACAAAAATAACATCAGCATCATCGGTAAATGCACGTAAAAGATACTCGCCAAACACAATTGATAAAACACATAAAACAATAGACATACAAATAGCAATTGCAAGAGTAGACCTTACCCCTTGTTTTACCCTATCCATTTTATTTGCACCAATATTTTGCCCTACATAGGTTGTCATGGCCATTGAAAAGCTCATAATAGGCATAAACACAAAGGAGTCTATTTTCGCAGCAGCACTGTAACCGGCCATAAAATCAGAGCCAAAACTATTTACAAGCCGCTGTAAAACCATAACACCGACGCTTACTAGAATATTTTGAAGCCCCGCAGGTAATCCAATTGTTAAACTCTTTTTAAGAATCTCACCTGCAAATCGCATTTTCTTAAACGCAATTTTAAAAAGCTCAATTCTTTTATTTATATAAAATATTCCAAATATAAAGGCAAAACTTTGTGAAATAATTGTAGCAAGAGCTACTCCAAATACACCCATCCCAAACACAACAACAAACAGAAGGTCAAGCACAATATTAAGAACCGTAGAAATCGCTAAAAACAACAGAGATGATTTTCCATCTCCAAGGCCTTGCAAAATAGAATTGTTCATATTATAACCAAATGTTGCAAGAGTTCCTAAAAAAATTGTACTCAAGTATGTTATAGACATATCCGTAAGCACACCTTCTGGTGTATTTAATAACTGTAGAAAAAATGGTGCAAAAAGAAATCCAACAACACCAATTATAGAACCACCTATAAACAGAAATATATACATAGTATCTACAGTAGTTTGTATCTTTTCTTTATTGCCCGCACCTTTAAACTGTGAAATAAGAATTGTAGCACCCGTTCCAACACCAGCAAACAGTGAAAAAAGCAAGAACATTACAATAAAAGAATTTCCAACGGCTGCTAGCGCATCGGAGCCTACAAATTTTCCAACAACAATACTGTCTACAACATTATACATTTGCTGTAGAACATTCCCAAAAAGAAGTGGGACAGTAAAACGCACAACAAGCTTTGCGGGGCTACCTTTTGTCATATCAACCATTTGCAGCATCTTCCATTTTTTTAAGACGTGCATCATCTAGTGTTATTGTTAAGTTCTTTTCATTAGATGGCAATACTGTTCCCTTTGGTCCATTTTTTGCACGCCGCAAATGCTTTACTTGGGTATAATAAAGGTCGGCCGTCTTTGCCTTACGAGCCTTAGAATAAAACACTGCTAAGTTCCCTGCATCTAATAAAACTTCCAAAGGAACTGTTTTACCTTTTTGATTTTTTATAAACACATAACCACCAGGATAATCACGGGTGTGAAGCCACATGTCCTGACCTTTAACATGGCGTCTTAAAAGCTCATCATTTTCACTTGCTGTTCTTCCAACAAGCAAATGCCAGCCATTTATAGTAAAACTTAAACCAGGGTGTTTTTTTTCAATTTGCTGCTTTGGCTTAGTTTGCTTTTTCAAAAGTTGTTGCAAACGAATAGGGTTTGGCTCTTTTAATACACTTTCCCAAGCCATATCCAGGTCAAGTATTTCTTTTTTTAGTTTTGCAATATCATGATCAAGTTCTCCCAAACCTGATACAGACTTTTTATACTTTGTGTAATAGTTTTGAGCATTTTCTTGTGCCGATTTTTTGGGGTCTATTTCAAGGCGCACCATATTTCCAGTTTCATAATCTTCACATTCAAAGAATCGGCTATTATCATCATTAGAGAGTTGTTCAACCAATATGTGGGCATTAGCGAGAATAAGATCACCAAAATGCTTTAAATTTTCAGAATGCAAAAAGCTTTCTTTTTTTTCTTCAAGCCTTATAAGGGCTGCAGCCATTCTGTTTTTTTGTTTATCATACGCTTTTTGAGCTTGTTCTAAAAGAACTTCCTTAGACAATGTTTGCCCATATTCACCGTACCAAATATCTATTTTTTCACTATAGGTTAATTCTTCAAAAGATTTTCCATTTAACACAGCTTTATTTGCTTCAATAATTCCTGTTTCTTGTAATTCAATAAAGTCACGAACTTCAAAAACCTTATCGGTTTTCTTTTCGGCTACTTCAGGAAGTGAAAATATACCGCCTGTTACTTCACCTCTTTTTGGACGTCTATAAAACACATCGAGGATCTTCATATTTTCATCGGTAATAATAATATTTGCAGAACCTGTCCAAAGGCGAATAAACATATACATGTTTTCTGAAACTGTTTTAAGGGACATTTTTATAATTCTATCACTATTAAGCTGCTCGCAAGATTCAATTTTACAGCCTTTAACACGCGACTTTAAAAATTCCATAAAGCGAAGAGGCTTATCATTTTTAGGTATTTTTCGCCTTGTTTCGTGTATACGGCAAGCACCTGCTGCAAGGCACACGAACACTGCACATGAAGTATCTTTATAGGTATGAAATGCTATTGTGTCATAACTTGGCTGAACAATTTGCTGAATAAAACTTCCTTCAAGGTTAAGTTCATCAAGCACTGCATCAATTTCTTTATTATTTAGAGACATTTCTATAGTATAAGTGAAATGATAATAAAACACAAGCTCTTGACGCTATTTGCACAATATGATATTATTACAGTCCAGTCTTACGGAATGGCCGAAAGGGGGTGAACACATTGGCACATATCATTA
>CAYJLQ010000198.1:304-2960 GCA_964370725.1 uncultured Treponemataceae bacterium | reverse complement strand
CTACATTTACTATGAGCCCCGCAATAAGGGAGAAGATAAAAATGTATGTAAAATAAAGTGTGAAGTGTTTCCCCCCCTAGCTATCAATTTCTCTGTTTTTTTCGAGCCTTTTTATGTGCATACATTCGATTGTCCGCAATATTAATTAATTCAGAAGCAGTAAGTGTTTCATGTTTATGCTTAATTGCAATTCCGTAGCTTATCGAAGTTTCATAATCTTTTTTATATTGCCTACTAATTTCAGAAACGGCATTACAACATTGAACCATATTTCTCGCTATATTTTCTTCATGAGGATTTTTTCCTAGTACAAGAATTTCATCTCCACCGTACCTGCAAACAATATCTGAGTCAAAATAATCACCAATAATACTGGCAACTGTTTCAATGTAAAAATCGCCCTCATCATGTCCATACACATCATTAACTATTTTTAATTCGTCCAAATCGATAAAAGCAACAAAAACTGATACTTTTTCGTCGATCATATTTTTGAGTATAGTTTCTCCATAGTCTCGTGTAAAAAGCCTTGTTAATGGTTCTTTTATTGCTTCTTGTTCTAAGCTGCGTAATTTTTTTAAGTCTTCTTCATTTTTTTTCTTTAGTTTCTTAAAAGTTTCGGTAGCAATTCTAAGCTCCGCCAAGTAATATGCAAATAAGATGAAGATAGCTGCACACCCTAAAACGGCAATACCAATAATCACATATAAGTGCACCAAGTTATTATCGGGACTGTTAGAGCTGATTGTCAAATTAGTATTAAACAACACACCAAGCATTATTGAAAACATAATGGTTAAGAATCTAATATTTTTGTTATCTGCAAATATTGTATCGATAGATTGTCTAGGCAAGATTCTTTTGCAAAATCTAACAGCTATAACAGAAGAAAGGAACGTTATAATTGTGGCAATCGCTTTTTGTCCTGGAGTATTCACAGCATTAATGATATTTTCACCAGCAAAAATTGCCATAGCTGAAAGGATTAAAAGTCTTTGTGCAAATAAACTCATAGTGAATGTCACTACTATAAAAAGGGTTTTATAAATATTTGTAATAAACAATACTTTTGTTTCAATAAATAATATTCCAGCACACAATATAATAGCATAGGATTCGTACTCGATAGGAACAAAGAGTATGTACGTTACCCAATATATAAGTGTAATTATTACAATTATAAAAATTGCTTTTATCGAAAGCTTATTTTTGTTAAAAATATACGAGATAAAAGATAGTGCAAAATGGCTATAAGCGAGAAAAGATATAACAAATAGGATTATCAATAAAACATTCATGACGATACCTTCTTTGTATTTTTGTAATATGAGTCTTTGTTTTTTCTCATATCTTCATCCGCAACAGCTATAATATGGTTCACCCCTTTTTGGCGAATACCTTCATCTACAAAGACTGACCCTATACTTGCAGAAATAGTAAAGCTTTCAAGTTTATTTTGATTTTCGACATTACTAAGTATCCTAGAAACAACGTCATCAAAATCTTTCTTTTGTAAGTCTACCAAGATAATCAGAAATTCATCTCCACCAATTCTTGCAACTATGTCACATTCACGAACAGCTGAAAGCATGGCTTGAGCAACTTTAACTAATAATTTATCGCCAACTCTATGTCCAAAATTATCATTTGTATATTTCAAGCCATTTACATCCACAAACAGTACATAAAAATTATTTACGTTAGATTTTTCTCTACACAATTCTTCTAATTTTGTAAAAATGTATCTGCGGTTAAAAACACCCGTTAAGTCATCTTTTTCGATTTTTGCAATTAAATTAATTTTTTGTTGATAAATTGTATCTTTTTCTTGTGCAGCTATATCAGAATTTCGTTTGAAATGACTTGCTTCAATAATATTAATTGAGTATTTTAGCAATAAGTAAAAAGCAGATAAAACTGAAATAGATATAGTAAGAGTCAATAATACATGTGCTATTAATGGCTCCTCTAAAAAAGCCAGCCCAGAATGAGTAAATTGAAAACCTATGGTTAGCAAAAAGGAAACAAGTAAAGTAGTTGAGTATTTGCTCTTTCTTGTTGCCTTACGCACAGAGGGAAAATTGACAACTTTTATTAATATCACATGATATATAGTCAGTAATACACATAAGATTAGTATAATCATATGAAAATGGCTTGCGTCATTTATAAATTTTATTGGCACGTCATTTAAGATAAAGCTATTTAGAATAATTGATATAGAAAAGAAAGTCGATAAGTGCAACACAAAAAAGGATGAGCAACAACCTACTTGCACAATATCAGCTTTTGAAATTAATTTAAACTCTGCTACTAATACAAAAAAATATATTACAAAAATTACAAAGTGCGGTATAACAAGATATTGAAAAAGAGAAAACAATAACGTATTTAATATCGATACCAAAACAAGTAATGATTTGTTATTAGTAGCATGCATCAATACTTTTGAAGCAAACAGCAATACAGAAAATTGATATATAAAAAAAGCGAGCATATCTGTAAATACTGTTATCATGTTACTAGTAATGTTCATTATAGAATTTTCCTTAAGTCGAATGCTCTTATTGAATAACATTACTCAAAAAATGGTCAAACGTATTCCACATTGTAACACTGAGATTATGTAATTATTGCTGGAAAAACGATACTATAG
>CAYJLQ010000198.1:0-294 GCA_964370725.1 uncultured Treponemataceae bacterium | reverse complement strand
AATACCAATAAGTTATTATATAATAACATATGATGCTTACTTACACAATACTGTAAGTATTCTAAAAACAATATTTTTACAGGCGGTCAATAAGTTTAGACAAAATCGTTGACCAGTTCTAGACTTTCCACTATACTCTCACTATGAAAACCATAGCAAAAATCACACTTTTTATTCTTATCCTCTTTTTTACATCATGTAACGAAGAAGAAATGTCAATTAAAAATACTTTAAAAACAACAACCGAAGTTTCAACAAATACTTCAATAAGCCACTATGTTACAAGTCAATATA
>CAYJLQ010000197.1:2204-3021 GCA_964370725.1 uncultured Treponemataceae bacterium | reverse complement strand
GAATTACAGTTAACATTTGGTCCAAACAATATTGCTTCTTCCCATCTTTTTATATCATCAATAGCATTTAATTTTATTACACATTGATCCATGCATATTCGACCAATTAGGGGATATCTCCTACCCTCAATGGTAACTTCAATTTTTTCTGATAAACTTCTTATAAGGCCATCACCATATCCCACCGCTAATGTAGCAATTGGTGTTATTTCAGTAGCTTTCCATTTTCGCCCATAGGATACAGAGTCTCCAGTGTTTATTGTTTTTAAGGCACTCACATAACTAATAAGTTCCATAACCGGCTTAAATGAAACTGAAGAAGAATTTTTATAAAATTCTTGTAAGTCCATACTTGGGAAGTATCCGTATGCAAGTATTCCTGGCCTAATCATATCAAAATGAGCTTCAGGGTGTAATAATATTCCACCAGAAGCTGCGCAATGTTTAATACCAACTTCTATAGAGTTATCTTGAAACATTTGAGTAATAGTATTAAATTGAGCTATTTGTTTTTTTGTAAAATCTATATCTTCATAGGTATTAGAATCTGATACAGCAAAATGAGTACAAATGCCTTCAATAAATAACTGAGGCGTATTTTGTACATGTTTTGCTAGCTCTAATGCACCTTCTGCTTGTATACCATGTCGAGACATGCCTGTATCAAGTTTTAAATGAATTGGAAACTGTGATACATTAGAGCTAGCTAAGGCATCACATAATAGGTTAACAAAATCAATATCTGCCACTAATGGTGTTACTGAGTATGTAAGAAGTAAGGGAATATCATCTTTACTGCAAAGACTTAGAAGCAGTA
>CAYJLQ010000197.1:0-2194 GCA_964370725.1 uncultured Treponemataceae bacterium | reverse complement strand
TCCCGCATTTCTTAGTTCAATAGCTTCTCCAAGAGTTGCAACAGATAAAAACTCGATACCTATTTCTAGTGCTTTTTTTGCTATAGAAACGGCACCATGACCGTAAGCATTAGCTTTAATTGCTAAACAAATCTTTTTTGATGGTGCAATTTTTTTAATTGTATTTATGTTATGCTCAAAATTTGATAAATAAATTTTAGCTATTGTTTTCCCCATGGAATATCTCCGCTTGTTAAACTAATATGTATAATAATCTAAATATAGTATTAATTCAAGTAAGGTATACTTATATTTTTTTTATGATTATGCTATATTATTACAATGAAACAGTATGACATAGCGATTATAGGTGGTGGTGTTGCAGGGTATTTTGCAGCTATAAAATTATTAGAAAAGCAGTTACCCTATTCAATTGTTATATTTGAAAAAGAATCTCAAAGCCTTCAAAAGCTATTAACTACTGGTAGTGGCGCTTGCAATTTTACTCATAGTGGAAGTATTGATGACTTTTTAAATCATTATGGGAAAAATGGACAATTTTTAAGAAATGCATTTAATACCTTTTTTGTTAATGATATTATTGATTTTTTTGAAGAAAATAATATAAAAACAAGTTGCAGAGAAGACGGTAAATATTTCCCCTCTTCAATGAAGGCTATGGAAATAAAAAAGCTTTTCTTAAAAAAGACAGAAAAAATTACAACAATTAATAACTGTGCAATTGCTGCTATAAAAAAGAAAGATGATATATTTATTATATCAACACAAGATATTGAATATTCGGCTTCAAATGTAATTATCGCTACAGGTGGGAAAAGTTTCCCTAAGACAGGCTCAACGGGAGATGGTTATATTTTTGCTCAAGAGTTTTGCCATACAATAGTAAACCCAAAGCCATCACTAGCAAGCGTGTATTGTAATAATCATGAACTTTCAGAGCTTTCTGGCAATGCATTTCCCCATGCAAGTATAACTATTAAAAATGGTAACAAAACAACTACATATACTGGAGCCCTCCTCATTACACATAAGGGCTTTTCTGGCCCAGTAATAATTGACAATTCTAGAAATCTATCAAATGGAGATACTATACAAATAGCATTTGTAAAAGAAAAAAGAGATGTATTTGAAAAACATCTATTAGAATCAAAACAAGAAACAATTCAAACAGCAATAAAAAAATATAGCATACCTAAAAAAATGGTTAGTTTTTTTTGTGATAAAGCTGGAATAGATAGTTCAAAAAAAATTGCAGAAATATCTAAAAAAAATATAATAGACTTTGTTTCTCTTTTGGTTTCATATCAAATATCTATTTCAAATATTGAAAGCTTTGATTCTTGTATGTGTACTGCAGGAGGAGTTTCACTTAAAGAAGTAAACCCAAAAACATTTGAATCAAAGCTTGTTTCAGGATTATATTTTCTTGGAGAAGTTTTAGATATTGATGGCGATTCTGGTGGATATAACTTACAGGCGATTTGGTCTGAGTGTGCAATTTTTTCAGATAATTTTTATTAAATATGGATTTAACTTTATTTCTATAAAATATTATTAACTTCAATGTTACTTCAGTACTTGAATATGTATAATAATATCTATATACTATGATTAGTATTTAAAATTTTTGGAGTATTTACATGACATTTACAGATACACGAGATAGCACAGTTCAAACAAGTTTGAGAACAGCTGTTCTTAATGGGATGAGTTCAATTACAGGCGGATTATATATACCTTGCTCGTATCCAAAACTCAGCAATGAAATATTAGAAAAAACTGTTCCACCATCATTTAGAGACATTGCATACGAAGCGGCAAAATTGTATTGTAGTGATGATATTAGCGATGCAAAACTTCAAGAAATAATTATAAACTGCTACCCTTTTAATGTACCAGTTACGCAAGTAGATCCAATTACATATGTATTAGAACTATACCATGGTCCAACTTGTGCTTTTAAAGATGTAGGCGCACGATTTATGGCGCAACTTATGGCTTACTTTAATGAAGGTGAAAATGATAACTTACATATTTTAGTAGCAACCTCCGGTGATACAGGTAGCGCTGTAGGAAGTGCTTTTCATAACTTACCAGGTATTGATGTAACAATACTTTATCCAAAGGGTAAAATTAGTCCTCTACAAGAAAAACAATTGTCTACGTTTACGGGAAATGTTCGTGCTTTAGCTGT
>CAYJLQ010000196.1:0-3100 GCA_964370725.1 uncultured Treponemataceae bacterium | reverse complement strand
CTTCATTGTATTATAACATATCATGATACACGAATTAGCACAAGGTTTAAACACCGCTCTTAGCGGAACAATTATTGATTCTATGCTTTCTAATTTTGGAAAACGCATTTACTTTCCTAAAGGTATTATAGCACAAAGTGTAGAAGCAAAGAAGATGGGCAACACTGCAAATGCAACAATTGGTATGAGTTGCATAGACAGAAAGCCAATTATTTTACCGTCTGTTCAAAAAGAACTTCCGAATCTTTCAACTGCAGAAGCTGTAGCATATGCTCCAACAGCAGGAGATCTTGAACTCAGAGAACTTTGGAAAAAATCACTAGTTGAAAAAAATCCATCTCTTGAAAACAAGCTTTTTTCTTTGCCAGTAGTGGTTCCAGGTCTTACAGCAGGTATTTCATATCTAAGCGATTTATTTATCGATGAAGAAGATACACTTCTAGCGGCAAACCCTTCATGGGACAACTACCCTCTAATAGTACAAACAAGACGAAATGCAAGTTTTGCACAGTTCTCCATGTTTAAAAATGGGGGATTCGACACAGAGTCTTTTGCACAAGCAATGAAAAATGAAGCCAAAAAGGGCTCTGTTCGTCTTATGCTTAACTTCCCACAAAATCCTTCAGGGTATTCACCTACAAAGGATGAAGCAAAAACTATTTGCTCAATTATCAAAGAAGTAGCAGACAGTGGAACAAAAATAATGGTTTGGTTGGATGATGCATACTTTGGACTCAACTACGAAGACAATATTGAAACTCAATCTCTTTTTGCATTCTTAGCCGACATTCACGAAAATGTTTTAGCGGTTAAAATTGATGGTCCAACAAAAGAAGATTATGTATGGGGATTCCGAGCAGGATTTTTAACTTTTGCAAGTAAAGGTTTACTACAAGAACACTACGATGCGCTTATTCAAAAACTGATGGGAACCATTCGATCTTCTGTTTCATGCGCAGCAAGTCCTTCTCAATCAATTATGAAAAAAGTTCTTTCAAATCCTGATGTAAAAGCTGAAAAAGCAGCATTTTATACAATCCTTGAAGAACGATATCGCACTGTTTGTGCTTTCTTAAAAACTAAAGAAAACCATGCAGTACTTGAGCCTCTTCCTTTTAACTCAGGATATTTCATGAGCTTACATTGTAAAAATATTAACGCTGAAAGCTTAAGACAAAAACTTCTTTCTGAACACGGGATAGGTATTATTGCCATTGATGAATGTACAATTAGAATTGCATTCTCTAGTATTGACAACGACCTTATACAAACAGTGTATGAAAAAGTATTTACAGTAGCAGAGGAAATGGCGAGTGTCTAAACGCTTGTTGTTCGCAATTTGTATTCTTGGAATTTTCTCTGTTTCTTGCAGTGGCAAATTCCAAGATCCAATTGTTATTTGGACAAATAAAAGTGAAATTGTAGCATACGTTGAGCTTTTTAACCTTACCTCAGAGCACGCTCAGGCTGTAGTTATTTACAAAGATAACCCAGCCGAAGCTTTCCCTCCCAGAAAAGACGAAGCAGTACCAGACATAATTATTGGCTCTTGGTTAAAAAACACCAACACAAAAGATAATTTTATGCCTTTAGATTATTTGTTTGATGATCAGCTTATCAATAGAACTCAATTCTATTCTCAACTTTTACAATATGGTGTAATTGGAAGCCAACAATATCTTCTTCCTGTAAGTTTTAACCTTTCTACAATGGTATTTTCACAAGAAAATAGCGTTACAATTCCTGATAATAACAGACTTAGCATAGATCAAATACAAGAAATTGGCTCTGCATTTAATAAAGAAGAAGATGGTGTTTATACTTCAATGGGCTTTGCCCCTTCTTGGTCTCAAGATTTTTTATATGAAATGGCAAAGCTGAACAATGTAAATTTCATAGAGCAAAAAAGAAACTCTAATACGTTTTCTTGGGATGATGATTCATTACAAAGCACAATTGAGTACATACAAAACTGGACTTCTTCTAAAAACACATCAACAATGTCTGAAACAGAATATCAGTTTAAATACCTATACAATCCTGTCCTAACAAATGTTAGTAAAAGCAATTCTCTTTTCGCATTTGTTCCAAGCAACGAATTATTTATAACACCTAATGAACGCCTCGAAGGAATATATTATAGATGGGTTCACAAAGACAATAAAACAATTGTGCATGATGACATGCTTTCTATGGGACTTTATAAACACTCAGAAAACCTAGCTGCTGCAGAACAATTTTTAATTTGGTTCTTAAATGAAGAAAATCAACGAACAATTCTTAATTGGTATGACAATATGAATTTATACACAAACAGCTTTGGCATTGCAGGCGGATTTTCTTCTATTCGAAGTGTAAACGAGAGATTTTATCCAATACTATATCCAATTTTATGGGGAAACCTTCCTGCTGCCGATACATTAACAGTTCCTAATAGGCTCCCTTCAAATTGGGATGCAATAAAAAACGCAATAATTCTTCCTTATCTTTCTGATGCAACCAACACAGATGAGACAGAGGCTATTGAATCTATTCAAGACCGACTTTCAGACTGGTATAGGTTTAGTCAGTAAAAAAATTACATTTTTTTTTCATAATATGCTAACATAAAAATCTATAATTCCGATATTTTAAATGTACTTATTTGTATTTACAAATAAAAACCATTTAATAAGGATTTAGTCATGATTTCGGGTGTAGGCAGTATAAGCGGTATAGCACATGCAAATTACGGAGTTGGTTCAGCTCAAGCAGTTTCTTTCTCTTCTGGTGGCAAATTATACGTACCTGTTAGCCCTTCAATGGTTGGATATGCTCAATTTGAACATGTTAGAGGCATTGCATCTGAAAATCCTAGCGGTGGTGTAAATATTAGTAAAATTAAAGTACTTAACACTTTAATTGACCGCCTGGTTGATATGAAACAACAACCAACAATGGTAAAACCAGAAGGTGAAATGAGCGACGCACAAGTGGACGCATTAATAAAAGACTATCAAAACCAAATTCAAAATACAATTAGCATTGCACAATCAAACCCATATGCTCTTTCTGGAGCACCTGCAGGTGGCGCTGGCGCATTATTTAGTATAGCAGCTTA
>CAYJLQ010000195.1:0-3129 GCA_964370725.1 uncultured Treponemataceae bacterium | reverse complement strand
TTACCTCTTCAGGAATTGTTGGAGTGCGGCTTAAAATCCACAAGTATTTATGAGTTGAACCACATACTAAAGCATATTGGTAGTTTTCATCTAAAGCAATAATATTGTAATCACCGTAGAACGGTCCAAAAAACGAAACTTCAAGAGCGCCTTCTGTTTCTAATCCTTTAAGACGGGCTTTTCCAACAATGTTAGATTCTTTTTCTTTTTTTGTGTTATAACCGTTATTTTCTACGCGAACAGTCCCATCTTCATTAAGTGTGTAATTTGCTGTTACATCAATCAAGTTTCTCTCAAAGCTATGATCAAGCCTAGCCACTTCATACCATGTGTTTAAATATGACGGTAAAGAAAAGTCTTGTACAACTTCAATACTTTCAGGACTACTTGCGCAGCTAATAAGAGTATGAACTGTTAGTAGTCCAACAAGGGTAAAAATACTAACATTCTTTTTTTTCTTCATAGGAATTCTGATTTTTTTCATAAGACATCTCCAAATAGTGTTATACATAGAAGTAAAACATGAATCTATCTAAAGAGTATAAAATATATAAAATTGTGTCAAGTATTAAAATTGTACAAATGTGTATTATTTAAAGAAATTCGTCATCTTCATAGATAACAAAACCATCTTTACTGCCTTTTTTGCATTTATACATAGCAACATCTGCCATTTGATATAAGTCTTGAAAACTTAATTCATTGTCAGCAATTGCAATGCCAATACTAGAAGATATTTCAATAGTTACGCCATCTTTTGAGTATTCTTGCTTTATAAAACGAAGTAATTGTTTTGCTCTAAGTTCTAGCTTTTCACGGTCAGTACCATTTTTATAAAAAATTATAAACTCGTCGCCACCTACACGCCCTATAATATCATCACTTCTAAAGCTATGAATGAGTTTATCACTTACTTCTTTTATAACATCATCGCCGTATGCGTGCCCAAAGTTATCATTAATGGCTTTAAAATTATCTAAGTCTATCATAAAGAGGGATCCTGTTTTATGTAGGCGTAGGTGCTCTTTTATATGGTGTTCTGTGGCTTTTTTGTTATAAAGATGAGATAAAGGATCTTTTTCTGCCTCTTTTAAAAGTTCTTTTTCTTTTTCTTTTGATTCATGGATATCATCTGTTGTTGAAATAACAGCTAAAATGTCCTCGTTAGAAGCGTCTTTTGTAATAGTAATGGAGGTTTTAACCCATCTAAGTTTTCCCCAAATATTTGCCTGCATGGTAAATTCAATTAGGGTATTGCCATCATGGTATTCTTGAATAAGGTTTTCAGGGGACTCTTTTATCGCTATTTTTTCAAAGTTTTCTTCCAGCATACATTCTTTTAATAAGGAAAGTGAATATTCTGAATACGGCATTTCTGGTAAGGGTTGCTTTTTACCATTAAACATAATTCTGAGCACTGTGTCTTGTGTGCAATTTACTTTAATAACTGCAAGGGAGCGACTTTCTACAAGGTGTTTATAAATGCTATCTCTTTCAAGAATTTTCTTTCTTTCTCGTGTAATATTAGAAATCCCAAACATAATTGCTACAACATAAGTTGCACTAAACCATGTTAAAGAAGCAATAATTTGATGAATGCTAAGCCACTTATACTGTATGTTATGGATATATACATTCCCGTTCATTATCATGTATACATTTGCTAAGCCAGCAATAATTATGTAAAAATAAAGATATTCTGTATTAGACGATAACTGACTTAGGTATTTTATTGGAACAAATTTCAATGTAACAGTAGATATAAGTGTACTAATAATAGTTGTTAGAATAAGAATAATCCAAAAACAGGTAGGATCATGGGAAAGATCAAAAATGGAATGACCAGTAATAATTGAAGCCGCGGCTGATACTATTGCTCTAGCCACCATCATATGCATGTTAAAGGATAATAGGCAAGAAACTCTGGATATTCGTTTTTGTTTTGGAAAAAAGCCTAAAACAGCAACTGCAAATACTACGAGCATTATTGAATACCCAAGTGCCGACATGCTTTCAAAGTATACAAGAAGTAATGTTCCGACTAGCCCTGTTAAAACGCTAAAAATAAAAATTTTGATTTTGCTGCTAGTTATTCCGAAAATTTTACCCATAAAAGTAAAATAAAAGAGATTGTGTAAAAAGAAACAAACATTAAATGCTGTTATTAGATATTCAGTTTTAATTATCGTACCTCAAAATGCAGTTGTGACTTTTTTAAAAAGATGAATAAAACTTCTCTTAAGAATGAGTTTAGCATAATTTTTAAATAATGTAAACTAAGTTTATAGAAAGCATGTTGTCTTTTTTGCTTGCGAATATTCTCCTATATATGATATACTAAGACTAGGTAAAAGATATGGAAAAAATTAATACTGATTATTTATCAAAGTGCCTACTAACACTTGAAAAGGCTTATACACTAATAAAAAACTGCGAGGAAGGGTCTCTTGAACATGAAATGTATAGAAACTCCCTTGTCAAAGGTTTTGAAATTACCTTAGAGCAAAGTGGAAAGCTGTTAAAAAAACGGCTTTTACCATATGTGTCGAGTAAAAAAGTTCTTGATGCTCTTACCTTTAAGGATTTATTTCGCGAAGCACATAAGCATAGTTTACTTGACGAAGAAGCAGTTAAGCGATGGTTTTCTTACCGTGATAATAGAAATAATACAGCTCACGATTATGGGGAAACTTTTGCAAACGAAACGTTGTGTTTAGTTGATTCCTTTATCGAAGACGCAAAGTTTTTACAGGGTGTAATAGAAAATGGATAACTTATTATTAGATGAAGAGTATTTGCAAATATTAAAAAATATTTTTGATATCCATGCTTCAAATTGCAAAGTGCTAGCATATGGTAGTCGTGTTCTGGGTGATGCCCATTCTGGGAGCGATTTAGACCTAACATTTATAAAAAAAAATGGACAAGAGGTTTATATTGCAGAAGTAAGAGAGGCTCTTAGTGAAAGTAATATACCTTTTTTTGTGGAAATAACCGATTACGCAAAAATACCACAATCTTTTCGAGATGAAATTCAAAAAAAGCATGTAGAAATATACTAGAATCTAATCGTTTTATAAGGACAATATACGTCCCTTTGGTTGTAGTATACTAGCTTTTTTGGAGGAA
>CAYJLQ010000194.1:0-3141 GCA_964370725.1 uncultured Treponemataceae bacterium | reverse complement strand
TTTTTGTTTTTTATTTTGCGGACGAATAATAAAAAAATAAAAAATTACGAAAATTAGCGCAAATGGAGCGATCATGCTGAGCATTGAACCTTCCGGAGCTGCAGCTGTTTGTAATAATGATACTACGTTCATAGGATACCTTCCTTTACTTAACAATAACTTATATTCGCAAGATTGAATAATGCTTGCGTTCAAAACAGAATATCACAAAAACATACCATCAGTCAAGACAAGTAAGAAAGAAAGAGAGAAGATTTTTTGCTATTAATTTTTATAACAAGGAGTCAAGTTCAGCATTTTTGCGCAACGCTTCTACGTTTGTTGGGTTTAATGCAATAACCTGTTTAAGATAATATTGAGCTTTACTATAGTCTTCACGATCATAATAATATGTATATAAACCAAAAAGTGTATACTCATTTCGAGGATTAGATGTTAAACTTGCTCTTAGATCTGCTAATATTCGCTCATCTGAGCTTTGTAGCCGGCTTCTTTCAAAATAAAGCATACTTTTCATTCTGCCACTAGAACCTGGTAAGAGTTTAGCAATTACATCGCTTGCATTTGAATAAGAACCTTCGGCAATGAGCAAACGAATATACCATTGTTGCAAATCTTCATTTTCAGATTCGGGATTGTAAATACCAATTATTGTTTCACGTGCTTCTGAAAGCAAGCCTAATGCAAGGCATATTTCAACATGATCAAGCACTACTTCATTAGTAATATTATCCAAAGAAACTATATATAAACTTGCATCGTACGCTTCTTGCCAATTTTGTTTTGCTATAGCTTCTTTTACTAAAATTTGTAGTGCTTGAATATTTTCAGAATCCTGTTCTAAGATTACCATAGATAACTCTGTTGCATTTTTTCCAAGAATCGTCTGTGAACTTGTTGAGGCAAGACTTGCTGCTAATAAAAGCACATCTGTATCGTTTGGATATAGTTCAAGAGCTTCTTGAATTGTTCGTATTGCTGATGGAATATTTTTATTCCAAGTACTTTGAAGTTTTGAGCGCAATATAAAATAATCTTTATTTTGAACGCTTGTTCGAGCATACACATCTAACAAGCTTGAAACATCCAAGTAATCCTCTAGTTCAAAAAGCACCTTTGCCCGAAAAAGTAATAATTCGGTGTTGTCTGGTTCAAATTGCAAACTTTGAGCAATAAATGATTCTGCTTGTGGAAAGTTACCCAAGTCAAATGCAGCATTAGCTGAAATATGAAGAAGACGTACATTGCTTGGAAATTCTTGTAAGAAATTATTACTCATAGTAAAGGTTTCTTCTGCCTTACCAGATTCCAGCATTGTTGTTAAATACGCATAGATAATATCAATATTTGAACTATCAAAAGACAATGCTTTTTCTAAGTATGTCTCTGATGCTTGATAGTTTTCATTACGAAATTCTAGCACACCCAGTAAGTATAATGCTAATACAGAGGAAGCATCTATTGCAAGGGATTGTTCAAGCGCATTTTTTGCTTCTACATAAAATGAGGTACTGTTAGGATTAGAGAAAAGCACCAAAGAAGACAATGTAAGCGAAAAAAAGTCTCCGCTTCCAAATGATTCTTCATAAATCCCCCTGCTAATAGAATCAAGTGTAGATGCATATACATTAGAAGGAAGAGTTTGGCTTTGAGGTGCTGTATAGTCAGCACTTGGCCATGCATAGTCCATAATTGCTACACAGGCTGCTAAAAGAATGTTAGCTTGCTCAGAGTTTGTATGCGCACTACGCAAAGATGAAAGAGCTTTTTGAATTGATGAAGGAGTACCATTTTGTATTAGCAATAAAATATCATTAGATATAGTTCCAAAATAAGGAGGAAAACTGCTTTCAGTTGTAGTTGGCTTTGGAAGACTACTAATTTCGGTCCCTGTTAAAGAGGACGTATTTTGGTCTCCATTTGAGGTAGTTACACAACTAAAGAAAAGAATGCTAATACTAAAAAGCCACAGGCGTTTAACCATGTACGATTAATCCTCATCGTCATCTGAATTTTTTACCCATTTTTGTTTTTCATGCTTTCTGGTGTAGAAAAATAATCCAATAAGAGATATCCCAGAAAGGATAAAAAGTAGCGGCCACCAGCGGCTGGCGAATTGGGTTATCGACATTCTAATTATATCCAGCGAAAAGAGTAAAAATAATACTCCAAAACTTAAAAGCATACAAGCCGATACAAAAAAAGAAATGGGCAAAAATCCATACCTAAGAAAACCAACAGGAACAAGCATTATCCCTGAAAGAATTACCATTAATGGCCATAATTCTATTATGGTAAAAGGTATTATATGTGATGAAACCAATAATAGCAATAGCCATCCGCAACAAAAAAATAAGCCCGTAAACGTAAAAAAAGTGCGTCGTTTTCCTGTAAGACTAAGTATAAGCATACTTAGGCCTATTATTAACAATGCTGTAGGAGCGAGCAAATATGAAAGCGTACTTAAAGGCGACATTATTATAACCAATAGGTTCGACCCGCAAAAGAGAAAAAATATTCCTAGAATTAAAAAAAGCTTATACTTATCAAAATGTGTCTTCATATTCTTAGCATACACTATGATGGCAGTCTTGCCAATAACCTACAAGCATGATATAATAAAAAAATGTATAAGACAATAGCAATTATGCCTTTTTTTGCATTAATTCTTGGTTTTTTGAGCTGTACAAACCAAGTAGCACAAAAAGATACTTCTTACCTTCTATTAGAATCGCAAGAAGAACTATTTTCACTTTTAGAAAAAACACCGCCAACTGATGAGCAAAGCTTTGCAATAATTAATCAAATCGCTTCAAATTACAGAAGCGCCGATATGAACAACGAGCTAATCCTTTTTTTAACAAACCATGTAGCAAACAATCCAAATGACACATACAATGCATACTGGCTTTTGTTAACTGCATATGTGTATTTAGAGGAAGACGCTGCTCCAATTGCAGAAATGTACTTTGAACGAATTATCAATAATTATGAAGATTTAGCAATTGAAGGAGAATCAATCCATGTTCTTTGTTTGCAAAATCTATTGCAAATTAGTTCAAATCCACAAAATCGGGTAGACTACATTGTACAGCTTATTACCCATTTTCCTAGCGAAGTTAACAGAACAGAAATGTATGC
>CAYJLQ010000193.1:0-3158 GCA_964370725.1 uncultured Treponemataceae bacterium | reverse complement strand
TTTTTTAGTTTTTAAGCTATACTTTGGTTGTAAAAAAGGAACAAACTCTTTTGTATAAAGTGCTTTTCTCATCTTATTTGTGATATCTGCAATTTGAAGAACTTGTTCTTTGTATTTGTTGTCATAGTTCCATATGGCTTTACCTTTTTTTGTTTTTGCTATTGCATGGGCCATGGTAGTTTTATTAATAATATCATTAACATCACTTTCGCCTGGTTTTATATAGTATCTGCCATAGTTAAATTGTAAATGGTAGCTATCAAATGAAGGTATTGTGTTCTTAAAATATTCCTCATAAAAATAGGTCATTTCATCTAAATTCTCTAAAAACCCATTTCCAGCAAACATTATAAACTCATCCCCAGTAATTCGTGCTAATAAAAATGTTTCCTCTTTTACTAATTGACCTGTCTTAGAAAATGCATGAAGCACTTGATTGCCTACTTCAAAGTTAAACATTTCATTAATTGCTTTGAAGTTATCAATATCTATTTTTATTATCGCAAATTCATCGTTTGGGTGTTTTTTTAATGTTTCTGCAACTAATAGTTTAAACTTTGTAAGATTAGGTAGCCCCGTAAGCTCATCGTAATAAGCAACTTTTTCAATTTTTCGAATACTTTCAACTTTTGAATGAAGAGCATACCATAAAAAGAACGAAAGAAGGATAAATACGGCTATACTAACAATTGCTATTATGTTCGCTAAAACCTTAGTTTGGGCAGTCGCTTTATCGCCATCCAATACTAAAATTAAATACCAATCGTTTACATCTAAGGTTTTATAAATTGCAATGAAATTTTTTGAATATTCTTCAAATGAAAAGCTTCCATCTCTTTTCATCTTTATAGTTTTCATTACATTTTCAATTGATTCGTCATTTCCAAGTTTTACATCTTTTAATGAAGATAGGGTTTTATAGTTTTGTGATGTTGCAAAGATAGGATTTTCAAAACCCGATGAGACGAGTGCATATCCGTTGCCTTGAATTATATTATTTAAATTCAAGGTTAAAATTGCAAACGAATATTTTGCAATCACAAATCCTGTTAGGGTTTTGCCATCGTATACAGGTGCTGCAATATCGATAACTCTGTTTTCTGAAAACATACTTGTGTAGGGTTTCGATACTGTAGCCTGTCTTCTATGAGTATTCTTTAAATGTGGCGTTATATCAATATCATATGTTTTTCCATAGGCCGATGTAGTAAACCCGTTTATGCTTATAAATGCTAATTCTTCATATGTATAATTTTCAATTTGATGTACAAGGTATTCTCTTATGCGACTTTGTTGGAATCCCAATTCACTTAAAGATTCTGCTATGCTAACAACGGTATTTTTTGCTGCAGTGATTTCCATGTTAATTACTAATTGTTGTTGCACTGCTACTTCATCTAAGGTTTCTTGTACAGTAGTATACAGAACTTGTTCAACAGCATTGTTAAAAAAAATGAGAACTGTTATAGCAATGAGTAGCAGCAATGCGCAAACGCACATAATTCGCTGCTGACTAAGCTCTGCCTTTTCTGTCATTAAAATACCTCAATTTTTTTTAAATATACAATTATTATATAGTGAAAAAAATTAATTTTCAAGATAGATAGGGTAAAAGAGGCAAAATTGAGGTATAAATTTATTGCACTTCGAGTAAAAACGAGGATTCTAAACTTTTATTTGTCTTTTAGACGTGATGAATGTGGCAAAATATATGATTAATTTGAAAGAAAACAAATTAAGAATTACTCAATTTTTCATGTTCAAATATGTCTTTTGCATCCCAAGGATAACAGCACCAAGCATCTTCAAAAGTTTCGCCAGCATAGTAACGTTTTACTTCTGATGGAATAACGCCTTTTTTTTCTTTTTCTTTGTGGTGAATTACTGCTACAGCTATTTCTTTTGGGTTGTGTCGTAAAAGCTCTCTTATGCAATATTCTAGTGTAGCACGTGTGTCATCAACTTCGTCTACTAAAAGTATTTTTTTCCCTTCTAGTTTTTTTGTAGCATCATCAATCCACTGGATTTTACATGGCTCATCTAAGGTATCTGCGCCTTCTGTATAATATTTAACTCCAACAGCAAGTATAGGTATTTCAATAAAAGTTTTCATCATTCGAGCAGGAATGAATCCACCTGATCCAATAGCAACCATAAGTTCAGGATCATAACCATCATTAATAATTTTTTGTGAAAGTGTTTTTACTGTATCGTGAATTTTGTTGTATGAAAAATACCGTTTATCTGACATATGTACTCCTATATATAAATGATACTCTGACTTAGCCATTAATGTCAACATGTTGCTGTAAGCTTTTATAGAATAATAACAATTTATCTAAGCATTTGTTACACTTTAAAAAATTATTTTAGTGTATATAAGATAAAAAACTCTTGACAGATATATACTTGTGTTGTAATATGTATGAAACCGGTTTCATACATAAGAAGGAAATTTTATGACCATTACTGATATAGCAAAACTTGCTGGAGTATCAAAAACAACTGTTTCAAGAGTGCTAAATGATAGTGGTTATGTGAGCCTTGAAAAGCGAAAAAACATTGAAAAAATTATTGAAGAAAAGAACTACACGCCTAGTGCGATGGCCGTAAATCTATCGAAAAAAAGTTCTAAATCTATCAGTGTAATTGTACCTGAAATTTCAAACAGTTTTTTTGGTGAATTAATGCAAGGACTTTCTGAAGTAGCACAAAAAAAAGATTATGTGCTTACATATTGTAATACTGAAAATGATGCTGACTTGGAAGAAAAAGCTATTGATATGGTACAAAGTCAAAATGCGTGCGGGATTATTATTACCCCGACATTAGGCTACTTTGATGACAATAAAACACAAAAGTTGTCTTTTTTACATAAAGATGCAGGGTTACCTATAGTTGTAGTTGATAGGGGGATAGAGTCTTCTAATTGGGATGGTATTTTTTATGAAAATTTTCAAAGTACCTACATTGCAACTAAAGAACTTATTAAAGTAGGACACAGAGAAATAGGGATAATTACTGGGGATATGAAATTAGCAATTGCAAATGAACGTTTAAATGGTTATTGCTCTGCGCTTGAAGATAATGGGATTATGGTAAAAGAAGAGTTAATATATAATGGCGATTTTTCTGCTAAAACTTCTTATGAAATTACT
>CAYJLQ010000192.1:0-3176 GCA_964370725.1 uncultured Treponemataceae bacterium | reverse complement strand
TCACAGAATTTTATATAAAAATATAAAAAATGATGTTATGGTTGCCTTTGTTGATGCAACATGGAACTGTGAAAAATACTATCATGAAAAATGGGAAAAAGATCATATGAAAACGTATGAAAAACATGCAAAAATAGTAGAAGCCCTCAAAGGAAAAAACTTTGAGGACTTTCAATCTATTATGCAATACCACTTTTCATACGAGTTCAAAATAGAATCACATAAATAAGAATTGGCACCTCTAAAAACTACAGTTTTAGAGGCTCCCTATTAATTATATTTTCCAATTTCACCTAAAACTTTCATTGCATACTTATATGTTGTTAAAGGTACTTCTGGCGGAATACTATGATCTGAATGATAAATATATCCTCCACCTTGCATTGCAGGAATTATTTTTTTTCGCATTTCTTCTTCTATTTCTTTTTCACCCTTAGCAAACTCTTGCTCGCCAATGTTTCCAAAAAAGGTTATCTTATCGCCAAATTCTTGCTTCATTTCTGCAATGTTCATACCTGTATTTGCTTGTAGCGCTTGAATTACGTCTAGTTTTGCTTCAATTAAATCAGGAATCAAAGACTTTATGTTTCCACAGCTGTGCATAAAAAAGTAGATATTGTTTTCTCTTAAAAAGTCTCCAATTTTTTTGTGGTATGGCCATAAACATTCTTTATATGTAGTTGGTGAAAACAAGGTAGTTGCGGTACTTCCCATATCTTCTGCTATCCAAATTGCATCAGGTTTCATATCCATTTTTATCATGTGCTTAGTTGTTTCAATTATGCAGTTAGTGGCCTTTTCAAACATGTCCATCATCATTTCTGGTTCTGCAATAATGTCCATCAAACTTTCTTCGTATCCGTGATGTCTCCATGTTGCTTCATAAGGACCATATCCAAATACAGCTAAGAATTTGTCATTTTTTCGATATTCGTCATATATTGTTTTGGCATCTTGCCATGTTGGATATGGGTTTGTACGTAAGAAGTATCCCTCGCTGTCAACTCGTGCAGTATCTTCAGGATTAAAAGAAAAGCGTTCTTTGTATTCTTCCCAGTCGTCTTCATCTTGTATTTTATGAGATAAAAAGTGAATAGATGATGCCTTTCCTTTAAATTTTTTAGCGGTGTATCCGCATTGGTCTTCTACAACTATTAAACCGTTATCATCAGATACTAGTTTGCTAGGGAAGCGCATAGAAACATCCATATACATACATTGAATATCAAAGTCAAAGTATTCTTCTATTGGGCTTCCTATTTTCTTTTCTTCACCATTTAAAAAAATAGTTTTTTGAGGTGCAAGTTCTAGTCCTTGTTCTATGTATAACGGGATTGTATCTTCCCAAAATCCGTCATATTTTGGAACCCTGTCAATGGGAGTTCTTTCTATAGCGCCAACAACTCTTTCTTTAGATGTCATCTTAATCCTCTTTGTATGTAGTTTGTACTACATTTGGATTATAATTTAGCTCTTATATTTTGTCAAGCATAAATTTTTCAACTTTCTGTAAAAAACAAACTTGACAGATTTAATGTTATAAATTATCATTTAGTAGTTGTAGAATGTAGGACAAAGTAATTTACAAAAGGTTTAAAAAGGAGTTTAGATTATTATGAGTAAACTAGATATTCATTCTCAGTTAGATAATTACATATCAAATATATTAAAGGAAGAAGAAAGACCTAATATCTTACTTTTGTTTACCGACCAGCAGCGCTTCGATACAATTAATGCTTGTGGATTTCCACATATGCATACTCCTAATTTAGATAAGCTTGCAAAGGAAGGTAGGGTATACACCCATGCATTTTCGCCAAATCCAATTTGCTGTCCAGCACGACATAATCTTATTACAGGGCTAACTGCTAAACACCACGGCTTGGCAGATAATGAGTTTAATGGAAGATGTAATAGGGCTCTTCCTACTGTAGCAGAGTTATTATCAGATGCAGGTTACGCAACAATTGCCATAGGAAAAATGCATTTTCAACCTGCACGACGACATAATGGCTTTGAGCGTTTTGAAAGTATGGAAGAGGTTCCTAATTATAGAGAAGACGATGATTACTTACAATTTTTACAAGAAAACGGGTATGGTCACGTTCAAAATATTCATGGTGTTAGAAACCTTTTGTATATGTCACCACAGCAAAGTGTGCTACCAGAACACTTGCTTGGCACAAAATGGGTGGCCGACAGAACAATACATTTTATCAAGAATCATAGCAAAAAAAGACCGTTTTTTGCCTTTAGTGGATTTATTGCGCCTCATCCTCCATTAAACACTCCTCCATCTATGCAAGATTTATATAAAGATGCCGATTTGCCAAAACCACTCGAAGCAAAAAGTTCTTTGCCCGAGCTTACGATAGAAAATAATGCTTGGGCAGATTTTCCAACTGAAGAGTCGAGAAGGAGAACACAAGAGTGTTATTACACTCAAATATCATACATTGATGAGCAACTGGGAGAAATCTTAAAGGCTTTAAAAGAAACAGGGCAAGAAGATAACACGCTTATTATATTTACCTCAGATCATGGAGAGATGCTTGGAGACCTAGGTTGTTATCAAAAGTTTTTACCTTATGATGGATCTAGTCGTATACCATTTATTGTAAAATATCCAAACAAAGTCCCAAAAGGTGAAGTATGTTCTGATTATGTAGACCTTAATGATATTTTGCCAACATTTTTGGATGCTGCAAATGTAGAGTATCCTTGCGACTACGATTTACCAGGTGAATCATTAATAACTACGAATGTAAAAAAAGATCGCTCATATCAGTATGTAGAGTATTCAAGAGGTTCTAGAAGATGGGTGAGTTTACGTAACAAGAAATATGAGTACAACTATTACTACGGCGGTGGAAAAGAAGAACTTTTTAACTTAGAACAAAAAGATGGTGAAGCATACAATTTACTAGAGCATGAGCCTTCTAATTATGAAACTATACGACTCAATCTTCGCTCAAAACTCATATCGTATGAAAAAAGATATGGATTAGACGGTTATATAAAAGATGACGACTTTGTTTGCTTAGAAAAGTATGTTGCAAATCCTTGTAGAAACTCTGCTTTTCCTGTGTACCCAAAAACAGAAAATAATCCAGAAACGTCGCACTTTTATGAAGAAGTGCTTAAGGCTGTAGAACATGAACCAAGTGTAAACTTAA
>CAYJLQ010000191.1:0-3192 GCA_964370725.1 uncultured Treponemataceae bacterium | reverse complement strand
AGACTTTCAAAAGTACCATCAATTTCCATCTTTTCTAATTTCTTAAGACGTAAAAGTGATTTTTTGATTGTTGAAAAGTTTGTTAACATACCGCCTAACCAGCGATTGTTTACAAAGTGCATTCCACAGCGTTCTGCTTCTTTAGCAATTGTTTGCTGTGCTTGTTTTTTTGTACCAACAAAAAGAACTGATTTTCCTTGTGTTGTTACTTTGCGAACTGCTTCATAGGCATCTTTAATTGAAGCCATTGTTTTTTGCAGATCAATAATGTGAATCCCGTTTCTTTCTGCGAAGATGTATTTCTTCATACGTGGATCCCAGCGCTTGATTTGGTGACCAAAATGTACACCTGATTCAAGCAGACTTTTCATGGTTACTACTGCCATGATTTCTCCTTCATCGAAAAAAGCAAAAATACACATACGTGCATTTGTTACATGCTTATTCCCCATACTCTGTGTCTCGTCAAGCTAAAGCTTGCGGAAGATTCCTGCTATAATTATTCAAACAAAACGCATATAGCAAGGCAAGAATTATGAAAAATCATATCCTTGCGTAGCAACTATATCACAAAACTCAGATAAAGGCAAGCCCATTACAGAACTTTGTGTACCTTCTATTTTGTTAATGTATCGCTGAAATGCACCTTGAATTTTATATGCTCCTGCAGCATCTTGCCATTCATTTTTTGCTAAGTACCATTCAATGTCTACATTACGTAATGTTTGAACGTGTACAATGTTTGTAGAAGTTTTTGAAATCATTTCCTGTGTTTTTCTATTATAAATAGCAAAAGAAGTTTCAACTTCATGAGTAATTCCTGATATTTTTTTTAAATAGGCTCGAGCTTCATCTATGTTTGATGGTTTTCCTAATATAGAATTTTGACATAAAATTACAGTATCTGCGCCCAAAACTAAGTTTGCATCTAAGTGCTTACCTTGTAATGAAGTTAAAACAGAATATACTTTTTGCTCAGCAAAATGTGCGCTAATTTTTTTTTGAGCATCTTCATTTATTACTTCTTCAAATTGTGGTTCAATAATGTAGTAGGGGAGCCCTATTACATCTAGTAATTCTTTTCTTCTAGGAGATGTAGATGTTAAGATAATTGGTTTCATAGTATTAGTATACAAAAAAACCGCAAGAAAATCTTGCGGTTTTTATTTCAAAACATCTTAGTTACTTTTTAAGTTCATTAATATGTTTTGTGCTTTTTGTCTAACAGGAATTACATAGTTGTAATTTGTAGCAATTGAAGCAATTGTTTCAACTAAAGCATTAGGATCTTCAACTGTTGGATACAATTTTTCAAATGAATCTAGAATTGAATTAGCTAAGCTGTCTGTAGGATTTAGAATAGCAAAACGTCTGTGAATTAAAGCGATTTCATTAATTACATCGTCTCTTTCGTTAAAACCAATTTCTCCTAAAGAATAAATAGCAGCAGATAGAACCATAGGTTCATCTTCTTCACGTACTAAATCTAAAAGAACATCCTTAGTTTCAACTGTTGGGATTTCCGCTAGCATTAATGCAGCTTGTCGTCTTACTTCCGTATAGTTGTTGCTGAGTCGACCAGCAGTTCTAGATTCTGTGAAAACACCTTCACCTGCAAGTCCGTGTAATGCAGCTTCAATAGCTGGGGATGAGCGTCCTGCATCTAATGCTTCTTGGATATATTGAAGCGTTAAAAGCTTTGCTTCATAATTTTCAGAAGCAGCCATTTCTGTGATAATCATATCTTCGTTTGTTTCAAGGTACACTGATTCAACTGAACTTTGTTGTCTTTCTTCTTGAGCAAACACAGGGCATAGCAATAAAAGCAGTGAAACCACGATTAAAGCAGTTTTAGTAAAATTCATAATTACTCCTATTTGTAAGGTTTTCGACCTCATTTATATAATCGGCTATTTAAGTAAAAAACTAAAATAAATATTAAAGTCGTGGAAGCGAAACTAACCACTTGCCATTTTCTTTAACGAAGTCATAATAAATTATGTCTGTATCACCTTGTACTTGTACAGCTTTTACTTCTTGTGTTGAATTATAGCGAATCTCTGTTACGTCGCGTCCAATTCTTGATGGAATAAACATATTTGTAAAGTATTGAGGTAAATCTCTTAAAATGATATCATCTCCAGGAAGCTTTGTAGATAAAACTTGAAGATTCATTTTGTTACTCCAATATGAAATTGAGCTTGGTGTTAAGTGACTTCGCCATAGCTGATAGTCTCTGTTTTTCATACTTTCATCAAGTTCTTGGATTATTGCAAGTATTTCATTTTTGTCAGCAAGAAATAAATCGTATGAAATCTCACCTTCTAAGCCTGCAACTGAACGAGAATATTCTAACTCAGCATCATTCAATAGTATAACTTCTGCATCGCCTTGAAGTTTTACATCATCAGTCATTTCAACCTGTGCTTCATCTACCATTTGTGTAGAATCTGTTGATTGGCATGACACGCCCATAAATACAAAAAGTATAACGATAAAATATAGTAAATGTTTCATGCATATATTATAACCCTATTGTTTAAGCTTGTCAAATAGTATATAGTTAAATTCATGATTAAAGCTTTATTTGCAGGCTCTTTTGATCCTCCTACATTTGGACACTTAAATGTTATTGAGCGTTCAGCTCGTTTATTTTCTCATTTAGATATAGTAATTGGTCTTAATAAATCAAAAAAATATCTTTTTAGTGAAAAAGAAAGATTATACATGTTAAAAGAATTAACAAAGAGTTTTAATAACGTTGAAGTACATATATATGATGGTTTAACCGTTAACATTTGCAATGATTTGAAAACTGATGTTATAATACGTGGTGTTCGAAATATTGCAGATTTTTCATTTGAGTTTGATACAAGCTTAATTAATAAGAGCTTAAATAAAAAAGTGGAGACCTTATTTTTGCCAACAGATCCAAACTTTTTTGTTGTTAAATCTAGCACAGTTAAGGAAATAGTGTCTCTTGGGGGAGACGCTTCTAGTATGGTTGCACCTCTAGTAGAGAAAATGTTAAAAGAAAAATTGCTTTATACTTGACAAAAACTTAAAAAATGTTATAATGACTTGACACTGTCTATCGAATTATGATATAATTCTAACCAGTCACATAGTATAAGAGAGGTTATAGATATGGCAGTACCAAGAGCGAAAACATCCAAAGCTCGAACAAGACGA
>CAYJLQ010000190.1:0-3213 GCA_964370725.1 uncultured Treponemataceae bacterium | reverse complement strand
CAGATTTTTTTATTTTACAAAAATAACTTGAAAATCCTCTAGTATAATATTAATTGTTAATTATCCTTATTAATTACCTACGTCCAAATGTTTGTTAGAAAATACCACATGGCACCAACTGCGCTAACTGTCAAAAACCATAGAAGGGCTTCGTAATCAGTGCCATTCTTTTTTTTCTTTTTTGATTTTTCTTGACTGTTGTCATGTATACTAGAATGTTCTTTTCCCAAAAGCAAATAATCAATACTTATATCATATTTTTGTGAAAGCAATATTAAATTATCTACATCGGGAATTGCTTCACCTGTTTCCCATTTTGAAATTGATTGCCTTGAAAGTCCAAGTTTTTCTCCAAACTCTTCTTGTGATAATCCTGTTTGTTTTCTTAGTTCAATGATACGTTGTGTAATATTCATACAGTAACTCCTATAAGATATACTTACACATATAGTATATCATAGAAAAGAGATGCACAAGCAAGCTTAATTTGAAAAGTGTCAACTGCTAGTTGCGAAAAAGTAGTTTGCTGTCAACGTACAGTTGCAAATATAAAGAAGTTTTACGCATTTAAAGTTAATGCATAACCAACTCCACGGACTGTACGAATAGTAGTTTTTGTATTAATTGATTTTAGCTTTTTGCGTAGTAAAGAAAGATGTACTTCAATATTGTTGTTTTCTAGCCCAGAATATTCTCCCCAAAACTTTTCAATTATTACGTTTTTTGAAAAGATTTGCTCAGGACTGTACAAAAAAAGGGTCATAATTTGGTATTCTTTTTTAGGTAATAATACTGTCTTGCCATCACATGTTAGTATTTTTTGTTCAAGATTTAGTTCTATATCGCCATACGAAACAGTCTTTGCAATTACAGCATGCTTTTTTGAACTTAGTATGGACTTAACTTTTTCAAGAATTTCTTTTAGAGAAAGGGGCTTAATGATATAACCATTCACACCGGCTTCTAAATATATGGGAATATACTTCGCATCTTTAGTTGATACTAAGACAAATACAGGAGTTTCTCTATTTCCTTCTCTAAGTTTTTTAATTACAAGAAGTTCAGAATCTTGGGCAAGCACATGATCCAGTATAATAAGGTCATAAGTAGAACTTTGTGCATTAATAATACCATGCTCTTCATTATAAGCAACTTCTACAAAAGCGCCCTGATTTTCAAGAATTCCTTGTAGCTCTTGTGCTACACGAATTTCGTTTCCAATAATAAGAATATTACATTTCACGCAAAAAAACCTCAAGTAATAGAAAAGAAGCCCTCACCATAAAATGGTGAAAGCCCTTTCCTGTTTGAATTTACTAGCTCTATTATACATAGAGCTTTTGAACAACAACTTTTAGTGGCTAAACTAGAAAGTTACTGTCCAAGAAATAGGAATAAACCATTTTACATCAAAGCCATCATCCCAAGCAGCTTCTTGAACACGAATGTTTGCACCTACTTGAACAGTACCTGCATCACCAATATCATATGAAAGAGATGGTTCTACAGCAAATTTAGTTGTTTCATTATTGTCTGAATCACCATCATAGTATCCTGATGAGTACCAAAGCCGAACAGCTGGAGTCATTTTAGCTATTGGATATGACACATCAGCTTTTACAAACATTGGAATGCCATTTCTTTCTACACCAGCTGGATTATTATCTTCTGCAACTTGCATTGAGAACTCAGGTGCTATAGATAGACCCCCAAAGTTTAGGTTTCCAACTACACCAAATTGTGAAAATGAATCATCTTTATTTTTTGTTTCAGTTGAATAAGTGTAGTATGCACCAAGTTCACCTACAGAAGCTCCTAAATAATTAGCTGCAACGGTAAATTGATTAGCTTCTGAGCTAAGAACATTTAGCTTTGCTACACCACCTAAAGAAAATTTGTCTGCCATTGTATAACTTGCTGCAAAATTTAGTGGGATAAGGTCTTGACCTGAAAAGTTAGATGTAAAGTCATTGTCTGTTGGAAGAACAGCTGCGAGCATAAGGCCTTCAATACCTGTGTATCGAATCATAAAACCTGCATTAGCATAACGTGTTCCATATCCCAAATATTTATGAGTATCTGCTGGAAGGTGCTTTTGGTTTTCATTTGCGTCAGTATCCCACCAAAGTGAATCAACACCAATAGAGTCTTCTAGGTGAGTACCAATACCAATTTCAAATCCTGCAAATGGACGTACATAAGCTGTAATTTTTGTATCGTCGTCAATGCTAATTAAGTCAAGATCAGTATTCCCATCTTCAGCAAAGCCGAGCTTAAAGCGAACATTTGCTTCAACATCATACGAATCACCAGAAACTGAAACGCCGGTTGCATTTCTAAGGTGTATTACACCTGTTTCAGCATCTTTTCCATAATCAAATTCCCCAATTTCAGTATCAACAGTGTTTGTTACTGATACAGTTTGCGCCCCTACCATTGATCCAACAAGAACCAAGCTCAATGTAATAAGAATAATTTTTTTCATTCTCATCCTCCAAATAATTTAATAACAATCAACGATTGTTGTTAAAATTATAAGTCAAGTAGCTTAATATAATATTAATTTAAACTTAAAAGAATGCTATAATTTATAAACAAATTATAAACTTTTTATTAAAATGCTCACACTAGGATAAAAAAAGGCTTCCGAATAAACGGAAGCCTACAAATATAATTCTAAATACTAGCTATTCATTCCACTTGAATCAAACTCTGTTAACTGATTGATAAGAGAGTTTGGATTATCAAAGCGTTTTTCACGTTTTTTATTAAACATACTGTACAACACAGGTGAAATAAACAGTGTCATAAAAGAACCTGTTAAAAGACCACCAACAATTGTCATAGCAATTGGTTGCATCATTTCAGCACCTTCACCAGGGAAGAATGCTAAAGGAACCATACCTAATACAGTTGTCAAAGTTGACATAAGAATTGGTTGTAAACGGTTTCTACCAGCTTCGATACATGCTTCAACTATTGGTGTTTTTTTGTCAACAAGTTGATTTGTATAGTCTACTAATACAATACCGTTGTTAACAACAATACCTGCGAGGGCTACAACACCAACCATAGAAAACACGGTTAATTGGTCTCCAGTTATTAGATAAATCCCTATAACACCAATAGCTAGTAGCGGCATAGATGCAAAGATGATGAATGGGTCAATTAGTGACTCAAACTGTGCTGCCATAACCGCAAATACCAAGAATA
>CAYJLQ010000189.1:0-3220 GCA_964370725.1 uncultured Treponemataceae bacterium | reverse complement strand
TAAACTTAGAAATATCTCCCTCTTCATACATTGATGAGCTTTCTGTATTTGAGCGACTTGTTGTGGAATTAATAAAAGCGATTGTTAATGGTGGAAAATTTGTTGTTTTAAGTGAAGTTGGTAGCTTTTTAAGTGAGACTGATCTGGTGCGTTTTCATAATATTATTCGCTATTATGCAAAAAAAGGAGTTTCATTTTTATATATTGCATATCATTATGAAGAGGCTCGGCTTATTAGTAGTAGAACAGTATTAATGCACAATGGAACTATATTAAAAACGGTACAACCTTCTGATGTTTTAAACTATACAAACGACTATAGAGATGATGTTAGAAACGATATACAGCGTAAAGAAACTAAACAAAATAAGACTATGTTTCAAATTGAAAACTTGCATACAGAGTCAATTAAGGGTTTGTCTTTTTCTCTTTCTGAAGCAGAATGCATTGTGTTACATACTCTTTCTGCTCAAATATATACTGATGTTTTAGACATAATTACCGGCAAGGCGCAAATAGACAAAGGAAGACTTTTATTGTTTGGCGAACCGTTTGATTTTTCTTATTCGCGACAAGCAGCTATAATTAACGAAAATCCATCTGTTTCTATGATTTTCCCAGAGATGAGTTATATAGATAACCTATGCTTTACTATTGACCACAAGCTGCCAGAAATTTGGATAAATCATCAATTAAAAAATGGGTTAAAGCAAGAATTTTCAACAAACTTTCCTATTGCTTCTTTTGAAAAAACACCAGAAGATATTTCAGTAGAACAACGGTATGAGTTAGTATACAACAGAATTATTTTGCAAAAACCAAAGGTTGTTTTTTGTGTTCAACCTTTTAATAAAGCAGATGTAAATTTGCGAATACATATTCGAAATTTAATTAAAAATTTAATTCAACATAAAATAGCGGTAGTAATATTGGCTGTTAACCTTGCAGATAGTTTGTCCTTAGCGGATAGACTTATTCGCCTTACGGTAGAAAAAACAGTTGAAGTATATGAAAAAAAGGATTTTTCAAAAATATCTTTTTCTGCCCCGTGGGTTGATCTTTATAAAGAGTAGAGAAGCTAGTTTTACAGAAGTTTATTTTTCTTTTTCTAACTGCTTTTTTTAATAAACTGTGTTATAATTATACTTGAGGGCACTTATGAAAAGAAAATACATGAAGCACTCTAAGATGGAATATAATTTTTCAAAAAACAAGCTCTTAAAAAAAATATTTGGACTGCGATTTAAACTTGGTTTTAGTGCGGTGACAAGTAAAAAATCTGTGCATATTGGCCGTTTTTCGTTTTTAAATAGTCATTTTACCTTGCGTTCAGAAGAGGAAAACACCCGCCTGCCTATAAATCCAGAAATGATATGGGCCCTTCCTTCAACATATAGTTTTATAGTTATAAGCGATATACATCTAAAAAAAACCGATACAAGAATGCTCGAAAACTTGCAACATGCCTTTATTAAGGGAGACTCCTTTATTGTTGTCACTGGTGATTTAACAGCTAGTGGTGGCAGAGAAGAATTGCAAGAGTTTGTTTCTATCGCTCAAAAACTTCCTATCCCATGTTATCCTGTTATTGGTAACCATGATATTTACAAGTTTAATTGGCCAACATGGCAAGACTTAGTTGGACAAACGGTATATAGAGTAGATAAAGAAGATACAACGCTTATTATGCTCGATTCAGCAAATGGGTTTTTGGGAAAGCATCAACTAGAATGGTTAGAGCAACAACTTGAATCAAGGCGAAAACATGTATTTGTTTTTAGCCACTGTAATTTTTTTATTCCAAGAAGAACCATTTTGCAGCAGTTTGCAAGTTTAGCGGAAAGACAACATTTTGTTAATATATGTAAAGGAAAGGTTAATGCCGTTTTTACGGGGCATAGCCATAAGCAGTATAGCCATGTGGCAGAAGGGGTGTTGTTTATGAACATGGAAGATTTCAGAGATAAGGGAACCTTTTGCCGTGTGCACGTTTCTCCAAAGAAGTTTCAATGCACGTATGCACGCGTAATTGATATATAGGCTTGAGTTCTTTTTTGTTTTTTTGTATATTTATGGTAATATTTTTTATTAGGAGTAAAAATGAAAAAAATTGTATTAACGAGCATAGTTCTCGCAGTTATGGTCCTTTTTTCTGCTTGCGTTGAAGACATCAACCCAGAAGCAACATGGACACTAGTATCTCTTGATGATGGGAAAACAGATTTAGAAAAAGAAGATGGAACATTAAAAAGTACACAAACTATATCTATAACAAAGCAAAGTGAAACAGAATATGGTATTACAGGTTTTTCTGGAGTAAATCATTTCAATGGAGTTGCAACTATAGATGGTAAAAACATTACAGTTTCCCCTCTTGCTGTTACAATGATGATTGGTGCCCCAGAAGATCAAATGATAGAAGATTCTTTTTTAAGAATATTACAAACTGGTGGAAAACTATCTGTTGAAAAAGATGATGGAGAAATCTATTTAAGCATTGAACACAAGAAAAATGATACAGAACTAGAATTTGTTCAAACTCTTTTAGAAAACACATCATGGAATTTAGATATGTATAATGTGGGAACAGCGGTAACAAATGCTCCTTCTGGAGCTGCTGGTGTAACATTAGCTTTTTCAGGTGATGGGAAAGTGTATGGGAGTACAGGTGTAAATAATATTATGGGCTCTTATGTATTCACAGATGAAGGAAGTTTAACCTTTTCATCTATGGGAACAACAAGAATGGCTGCCCCAAATCAAGAGTTGAGAGATTTTGAAATGAGATTGCTAGAACTTTTTGAAAATGTGCGAACATTTGATATTAGTGGCCAAACACTTACAATGAGAAATGAAACAGGCGAAAGCTTGCTAGTTTATTCAAGATAACATGAATAGGGCTTGCCAAAAGGCAGGCCTTTTTTTGTGTTTAAAAAAATTATTGCAAAATTTCAAAAATCATGAGATAATAAAGTAAGGGGTATGTGGTGGCAACGTTCAAATATGAAAGGAAGTGTTATGGATAAGATTAATGGTGTTCCTGTTTCAGAAGGACGAGCGCTAGGTAAAATAGTTTTACTTACAGTCGAAGATATAAAATACGAAAAAATAGCAATACAAATTGAAGCCCTTGAGGGCGAAAAAGAAAAACTTCACAAAGCACTTCAAGAAACAAAAGATGAACTTGCAAACCTCATAGAAATGGCAAAAAAGGATGAGC
>CAYJLQ010000188.1:0-3232 GCA_964370725.1 uncultured Treponemataceae bacterium | reverse complement strand
TAACAGTTAATTGGTCAATAGCTGCAGGGCGCACAAGGTCACATGCTACGAGTAATGGTTTTCTTCCTTCTTTTTTTAAGCGTGCTGCTAATTTTACAGCGGAAGTTGTTTTACCAGAACCTTGTAAACCTAAAAATAAAATAACCGATTGTGTATCGGGACCTTTTAAGTTAAGGTCAGTTTTTTTATCTCCAAGTAGCGCAAGAATTTTGTCATGAACAAGCTTTACAAATTGTTGACCTGGATCGATAGAGCGAATTACCTTTTCACCTTTCGCTTCTTCGATAGTAGAGTTAACAAATCGTCTTACAACTCGTAAGTTTACGTCAGCCTCTAAAAGTGCCATTTTGATGTTTTCTACTGCATCTTCAATGTTTTTTTCAGTGATTGTTGCTTTTCCACTAACAGTTTTAACAATGTCACTAAAAGTATTGGTAATTTTTTCTAACATAGTGCTACCTTAAAACCTCAAGCATAAAGTCAAGTGGTTTAACCTCTTTATTAAGAATTCTAAAAAGCCCATTACAAATAGGGAGTTTTATATTTTTTGTATTTACTATTTCTTGAACATATTTACAGGCAACAGCGCCTTCTGGAAGATAACCTACTTCTGAAATTCTAGAAATTAAATCATCAAGTGATGAAAAATTTTCTAAAATGTTTTTATTAATTATTTCTCTCCCAAAGCGTCTGTTCCGACCAAAATGAGATCTACATGTAACTTCTAAGTCGCCAACTCCAGCTATTGATGTAAATGTTTCTGGGTGAGTCGCGCCCATTGCAAAACCTAATGTTTGTATTTCATTTAATCCTGCAGCCATTAATAAGCTTTCTGAGTTATCACCAAACATGTCAGATTGCTCTGCAATTGCATCCAATATTCCAAATACTACAGCTACAACATTTTTTGCAGCAGCACAAATTTGAACTCCAACAACATCTAAGCTTGAGAACACCATTAGGCCTTTTACCTTCATAAGTTCTCTAAAACGAATTGAGTTTTTTGGGTTTTCACTAGCTGCAATTAATCCAGTAAGTTTACCCACTGCTACTTCTTCTGCATGGCTTGGCCCTGATATATAAACCAAGTTTTTTTTGTATGATGCAGGTAAAACTGATTCCATTACGTCAATAATAAGTTTTGGTCCGTTTTCAGTTGGAATAAACCCCTTTGTTAATACGCCAATACATGTTGAGCCATCGTGAATAGTTGGGATATCAATAATTTTGGATAAAATTTGCACAATAAAGAGAGAAGGGCTTGCAATAATAACAAAATCTTTATTTCCTGCAACATCAATAATATCTCTGCTAGCAGTAAGTCTATTTGAAAGTTTAAACCCTTTTAAGAATTTTTTATTTTCATGCTCTTCGTTAATGCCTAGAACTACATCTTCTTCTAAAGCCCAAATGCATACCTCATGTCCACCTGCAGCTAAGGCTTGAGCCATTGCAGTTCCCCAAGCTCCTGCACCTATAATTCCTATTTTTTTTACATTCATGTGTTTACCTCGTGTGTCTCAAAAATTTATTTCCATTTTCCATCATGTTCATCTGTCCAAGGAAAAAGCTCTTTTTCTTCAAAAAATAATGCAATTTCTCTTTTTGCGCTTTCTGGTTTATCTGATGCATGAAGTACGTTTCTATTATTGTGCATGCAAAAGTCACCTCTAATTGTTCCAGGTTCTGCGTTAAGAGCACCTGAAGCGCCAACTACTTTTCGTACAATTGCACAGCAATCATCTGCTTCCCAAACCATAGCTAGTACAGGACCTGATGTAATATACTCAATAAGTGGTGGAAAAAAAGATTTTCCCACATGCTCTGCATAGTGCTTGTTTGCAAGTTCTTCACTAATGTGCATCATTTTCATGGCAATTAGGTTAGGCCCTTTTCTTTCTAGTCTAGTCATAACTTCTCCAACTATGCGCCTGTTTAATACTCCCGGCTTCATCATTACAAAACATCTTTCTTTCATATTATACCTTTTTCTTTGAAGATTTATTTTTTATATATACTCGTAAGAATAAAAATGCTAAAATAGTTAACCCACCTAATACTGTACGGCTAGAAGGTTTTTCTCCTAAAATGAAGAAAACCCAAACTGGATTCATCACAGGTTCGAGCATAGTAATAAGCGCTGCACTAATAGCTGTTACCCGTGTTACACCTATTGAATATAGGATTGATGGAATACCAATTTGAAAAACCCCTAATACTAATAGTGTTGCAATGCTTTGTGTGTCTGGAACTCCACTAAAAATTATAGAAGGTATTGCAACAAAGAAGGTTAAAATGTGAGACAATGTAAAAGAATCTTCTGGATGCCCTTCTTTTTGTCTTCTCATAAAAATTGTAGTTAAACCAAAACAAACTCCGCTTAGAAGAGCTAAGATATTTCCTGCCATTGAAACACGATTAAAAGAATCTGCGGTAAAGCCATCAGAAACAAGAAGCGCCATTCCACCTAAAAGACCAAAGCTAGCAACAACATCAATCCAACTATTTTTTTCGCCTAATAATACTGGACCTAGAGCAATAACATACAGAACACTTGTATATTGTAATAAAATTGCATTTGCAGATGTTGTTAGCTTATTAGCGAATACAAAGAGAATCATAGTAGCAGTATATACAAGCATGGCTACAATTCTGTTAATCGTTTGTTCCTTATTAATAGAATGATCATCATTTTTAACAAGCAGAGTAGGTAATCGTTTAAGAGCTATAATCATAGTTATAGCTGCAATAAGACTTCGCACACCTGATATAGCTAATGCATTCCAATCTGTTAATTTTATGAGGATTCCACTTGTGCTCCACAGAAAAGCACATAGAAAAAGTGCTATTGATGGATTGAGTCTATTATGTTGCATATTCATAGAAGTATACAGATTTGTAGTGTTTTTTGCAAGTAGAACTCAAAATAGTAAAGATATTTGTTAAAAAAAATAAAAAAAATATCAAAAAAAATGCTTTCTAAGCATTGACATTTTTTTTGCGTTTTGATAATATAAATGAGTTCGGTGATGAACACTGCGCTACAGGCGAGAGTGGTGAAATTGGCAGACACGCTAGACTTAGGATCTAGTGCCTTAGGCGTAAGGGTTCAAGTCCCTTCTCTCGTATCGTTTGTTAGTGAACCATCGTACAATATACGCTTTTAGCGTTATCCACGCGGGAATAGCTCAGTGGTAGAGCGCCACCTTGCCAAGGTGGATGTCGCGGGTCC
>CAYJLQ010000187.1:0-3263 GCA_964370725.1 uncultured Treponemataceae bacterium | reverse complement strand
ATCCAGCATCTTGTAAGGTTTCTAACATGCTGTAAAATTCATCAAGAGTTGTAGGAATAGATAAACCTAGTTCAGCAAATATTTTTTTATTATAAAACATCATTGTAGATTCTACTGCATCCCCAATTGACCATAGTTGGCCTTTAGAAGAAGTATAGTTGATAACACCTTCAGGAATTATATCTTCCCATCCATACTCTAAAGAATAATCATTAAGAGATTTTACAAGACCACCTTCAATAAGTGTTGCTGGTTGTCCAGGGCCAGTTCCAAACATAAAAATGTCAGGACCTTCTCCACTAGATAAAGCGGGAACAAGAGCTGGATTCAATAAGTCTGACCCAACAAAAACAACTTCAACAGTAACATCTGGATGTGTTTCAGTAAAACTTTCAAGAATTGTTGTATATCCATTTACAGTGCCTGGTTCACCATTCAACCAAGCTGTTAAAACAATAGGGCCATCTTCATCTGAGCTTGAGCCCGAACATGAAACCATAAAACATACGCTCAACAAAGCAAGTAATAATAACATAATTTTTTTCATTTATTCCTCCAAAAATGAAATATAGTATATACACTATACAATCAATACATGAAGAATGTTTGTAAAAAATGACAAAAACTATGCACTTATTGCCAAAATACAATTTATGTATGCTGATTTGCTTTTCTCCAATCGGAAGGCGATATATTATATTTTTTTTTGAACTGCCTATTAAAACTTGAAAGTGAATTAAATCCATGTTTATCTGATATATAATTAATTGATAAATCCGTACTTTTTAAATCTTTACAAATCATAGAAAGACGCAAATTTAATACATAGTCATATGGAGTTGCATTATATATTTTTTTAAAATGGCGCAAAAAGGAACGTAAACTCATATGACATGATTCCGCTAATTCTGCTATACAAACTTCTCCAGTGTAATTATTTTGAATACGCAATACAGCTGGAATTAACTGTTGAACTGCAGTAGTCAAATGATCTGTTTCAACAAAAAACTGCGGTACAAACTTTGTAGATGATCGATTCAGCAAGATGGCCAATTCTAAGATGCTTGAAACTATGCGCATTTCATAATAACTTTTTTTTGCTTTCATTTCATTTATTATATTGTATATAAGTGTGTTAATTTTTGGATACTCTGTTGTACTATAGAGGTTACCAAAATGGCGTTGAAAAATATCTGTTAAACCGCTCTTAAATGCATAGGGGAGATACTTTGCAAAAAGTGTTTCTATATCAACAAAGGCATATTGCCACACACTCTTAGTTCCAGTACTTGATTGCGCAAAATGAATTGTATTAGGAGAAATTAACACAGTATCTCCGCTTGAAAATGAAAAATGCGTATTTTCTATGTTAAAAAAACCACTTCCTGAAATACAGTATCCTATTTCAACACAATTATGTAGATGCAGGTGCGCTATAGGAGCATCATCTTGAGAAAAAATGCTATCCAGTGTAGCAGGAAAATCTCCTGTAATACTAATTTTTTCGGGAAGAATAGGTATAACAAGATTTCTGGAACTCATAAAATTATAATACTGTATTTTTTACGTGCAAGCAAGTGGTTACATTTAAAACAAAAAAAGTAGTGGCTTCAACTAGCCACTACTTTTCCCAATTATCTATTACTATCTAGCTTATAGTTCAAAAGATACAATCTTTATTCTTCCAGCACCTTCACTAGATAAATCTTGGAATGCAACATAAAGAATACCATTATCATATGCCATATCAACGTATTTTACTTCGCCGTCAGAAACAAATGGAGAACTTCTATCTACATCTCTCCATGCGCCTTCAGTAAGTTTTTGAACTCGAAGAGTACTTTCGTTAGTATCATAATAAGCTACAAAAGGAACATCATCTATTACAATAAAATCCATTTCTGATGTTTTTTGTGATGTAACTTGTGAAACTTGGGTCCACTTGCCGTCTTCAAATTTTGTTAGAGTAAGAGCTCCATAAGCTTGATACATAGCATGCGGAATATCGTTTATTGAAGCGCCTCTAAGAGTAGCAACACCCCATGCATTATGAATTATACCCTTAGCAGTTCCGCTTCCTTCACCCAATGGTTCCCACGTACTACTTTCAGCATTATATGTATATCCAATTCCAGTACCATCTGCATTTTTATATGCAATATGCAGTTTAGAATCAACATCAAACAATTGAATTTTACTTGCTTGCTTTAAATAAGGAGAAGGCAAATCAGTTAAATCTTTTTTAACAGTATCATATTTTTTTACTGTAATGTTTCTCCCAGTTTCACCATACCCACTAAATGCCATATAAATATCACTTCCAATAGATACAATGCTTGTAAATGGGGCAGAGTTCCCACTTAAATGCTTTGTATCCGTTACATCAACCCAGGCACTTCCATTAAAGGTTTTAAAACGTAATAAACCATTAGCCTTTCCATCTGCAAAAATAACATACGGTGTATCGCCTACATGTGTAATGGCAATTGGACTTTCAGCGCCATCTTGTACCTGTTCAGTGTTAGAGTCTACAAAAACCCATTCGTTGTCTTTATACGCATCAATCTTAATTCTTCTTGATGAGTTACTAAAAGCAACATGTAGGTTCTCACTTACAACATCAATAACAACGTTTGTTTCTCCACCTTCTCCAATATATCCACTTGGTGGAATAAACGGTACTTCTTCGGTAATAGGTGGCTCCAATGGGGTTGGTGGAACAACATTTTCTACATTTTCATTGCCCCCAACGTTTTCATCTGGCATTACATACATAGGATTGTCTGAAACAGGTGACTTACATCCTATTAAAAAAGCCAATGTAAAAATAATTGTTACATATTTAATCATAAAAATCTCCTATACTTATAATGTATTTACTACAGTATATTCGGTAAATATTAAACAAATGTAACTTGTAAAGGTTACATTTTTCAAAAAGAAAATACTAGAAATTTAAAAAAATGTCAATAAAAAGTTAGGAATTCTTACCGTTTATTACGGTTTTATGTAATTTTATCACATATAATACGGTATTTTACGTATATTTAAAGGAATTTAAAACAAAAAAGGCAGCCCTAAGACTGCCTCCTTTTTAATCGTTCGCCATGGACGGAGAACTAAACTCACGCGATGTTTTAAGCAAAGCTAAAACTCGCTATTAAAAATTGACAGGAAGTCAATTTTTAATTATTTTGCCATTACTCTTGCCATTTCACAAACTTTGTTTGAGTAACCCCATTCGTTGTCGTACCAAGATACAA
>CAYJLQ010000186.1:0-3270 GCA_964370725.1 uncultured Treponemataceae bacterium | reverse complement strand
ATAGTATTTGACAAGATGACACTAATGTGGTATCTTTTAAAGTGAATTAATCTATATTCGGAGGACGATATAATGGAAATAATATTGTATATTGCTCTCCCTATTGTTGGAATAATTCTTGGATGGACTATTCGCTGGCTTTATGCCAGATTTCAATTATCTGCCTCTGAACAATTGGCAGAACGTGTAAAAAGAGATGCTATTAAAGAAGCTGAGGCACAAAAAAAAGAAATTTTACTAGAAGCGAAAGAACAACTCATTCGAGAGCGCAATCAACAAGAGCGGGAGAATCGAGAATGGCGTGCTGAATTGCAACGCATAGAAAGAAAAAACACGCAAAAAGAAGAATCCCTTGACAATAGAGCACAAGGGTATGAAAAACTTGAACAAAAATTTGTTGAACGCGAACAAGGACTAGAAAAAAAAGAAGAACTTCTTTCAAAAGAAGAAGAACGCTACAGAAAAGAACTTGAACGTATTTCTGGGCTTACTGCAAATGAAGCAAAAAACCTCATTATTGCAACCCTAGAAAATGAAGCAAAACGCGATGCGCAAGCTCTATTAAACAAAATAGAACAAGAAGCACAAGTAGCTGCAGACAAAAAAGCTCGGGATCTTTTGGTTGGAATTATTCAAAGAATTGCAACAGAAGTTACAGGAGATATTACAGTTACAACAGTTTCACTACCAAGTGATGAAATGAAGGGTAGAATTATCGGGCGAGAAGGACGAAACATCCGAGCGCTTGAAACACTTACAGGTGTCGATGTAATTATTGATGATACACCTGAAGCTGTTGTTATTTCTTGTTTTGATCCAGTACGAAAAGAAATTGCAAAGACTTCTCTAGAAAGACTTATTACTGATGGGCGCATTCACCCTGCTAGAATAGAAGAAATTGTACAAAAAGTTACTCATGAAACACAACAAAAGATTTATGAAGAAGGTGAAAAAGTTCTTTTCGACTTAGGAATCCACAACATGAATCAAGATGGGATCAGAGCTCTTGGTCGTCTTTATTTTAGAACAAGTTATGGTCAAAACGTTCTTCAACACTCTAAAGAAGTTGCAAGCATAGCTGGCCTAATCGCAGCTGAAATTGGACTTGATAAGGATCTTGCAAAAAGAGCAGCTCTCCTCCATGACATTGGTAAAGGTGCTGAAACAGATTCAGATCAAAACCATGCAGAAATTGGGATGGAAATGGCTCGCAAAATGGGCGAAGACGCACGCATCATCAATGCAATTGGAGCTCACCACAACGACATTGAACAAGAAACAATAGAAGCTGTGATTGTTCAAATTGCAGATGCTATTTCTGCTGCTCGACCTGGTGCAAGACGAGAAACAATGGACAACTATGTAAAACGTCTTGAAAATCTTGAAAAAATTGCTGAAAACTTTGAAGGTGTTGAAAAAGCATTTGCTATACAAGCTGGTCGAGAACTTAGAGTACTTGTAAACTCTGACAAAGTTCCTGATGGTGATGTAAAAGAAGTAGCAAGAACCATTGCTAAACAAATTGAAAATGATCTTCAGTACCCAGGAAGAATTAAAATAACAATGATTCGAGAAACACGAATTATTGAATATGCTAGATAATAAAAAAAGTTCCTCAATTGAGGAACTTTTTTTTGCCTAATGATCAGGATAAGTTTCTACTAAATGTGCACACAAAATGTCATTTACCGTTTCCCTTGTTTGCAAGGTTTCTTTCGCACAGGCAAGCCCGTATTGAATGCACCTTTTTACTGGCTTCTTTGTTAAATAGCCCATCAAAAAACCTGAAGCAAAGGCATCCCCCGCTCCTATTGTATCTGCAATCATTGGAGGGGCATAAGGTTTTTCATTCCACGTTTCGCCATTTATGTGAACCATTACGCCTTGCTCACCAAAAGTAATTATAAAATTGGAAAAACCTAATTTCTTAAATTTTTCAGCTGTTGCAACATCAGGAATAGCTTCTTCACCTAAAAGCATTGCTGCTTCAAATTCATTGCATCCGTAAAGATCAACAAGATGAGCATAGGGCAAAACTTTTTTTGAAATATCAGGTGCTGTTGCATTTTGAAATACAAACAAATCTTTTTCTTGTTTTAAGTTATAGAAATCTTTAAAAGCATCTTCATTTATGTTTGAATCAATGGTAAGAGTGTTTATACCTTGAGTTTCTATAAAACTCTTAACTTCATCATCAAGGGTTATTTCGTTTAAAATATCGGTACAGTACACACAAGAGGCAGGTTTTCCTGCACTTGCCATAATGGAAAAAAGAGAGGTTTTTTTAGAGTCGCTTCGTCTTAAAAGCGCAGTATCAACACCTTTTGTTGTAAGCTCGTTATGCAAAAAGTCTCCAAAGATGTCTCTTCCTAACACCGAGTACATTGCCGTTTCGAGTCCTAAATTTTTTAAATTAAGCGCCATGCCGCGCCCTACCCCACCAGAAACAAGCTCAATAGTGCCGTCTCTGTACGCCTCCGTTCCATCGTCCTCATAGCTAAACGCCTTAACATCCACCGATACGTTTCCGATGCTTAATATTTTGTTAACCATGTTTTAATTTTATAGTGAATATGGCGTACTGTCAAGGTTGAAAAATCATTCATTATCTGTTACTATAAAATATACACACATTTTTTCGGGGAGTTCCAATGTCTACACCACTACAAACCTATTTACAATCTGTGCCACAAGATAAGCAAAGCGCAGAGATGATTGCCTATGTTGCAAACCTTCAATTAACCGCTCAGGTAAATCCTGCAATTGCAGCTTCTACTATAAATGAGCTTGAAGCACAACGCACACACTTAAAATTAATTGCAAGTGAAAACTATTGTTCAATTAATACACAAGTAACTATGGGAAACCTTTTAACAGACAAATATGCAGAAGGATACCCAGAACACCGCTACTATGGTGGATGCGACAATATTGATGCAATTGAAAGCGCAGCTGCAAATGAAGCAAAACTTCTTTTTGGTGCAGACCATGCCTACGTACAACCACACTCAGGCGCTGACGCAAACCTTGTAGCTTACTGGGCAATATTAAATAACCGAATTGAAATGCCTGCCTTAGAAGAACTTGGAGAAACAAATATTTCAAACCTTGATGACAACAAATGGAAAGAACTCAGAGCAAAGCTTGGAAACCAAAAAATGCTTGCCCTCGACTACTATTCGGGGGGACACCTTACACACGGGTATCGTCAAAATATTTCTTCAAGAATGTTTGAAGCTCACTCATACACTGTAGACAGAGAAACTGGTC
>CAYJLQ010000185.1:0-3328 GCA_964370725.1 uncultured Treponemataceae bacterium | reverse complement strand
CGCAATTGAATCTAATGATACGTATTCTAACAATGATGCACTTATTTCATTTTTACAAGAAGTTAAAACTGCTGGAAGGTTTATATGTGTTAGCTACCATACTGACACTAGAGCCTTTACTTCTTCTGGATTAGAATATGAATCCTATGATGAAAATGTTGATTATGACCGCTTTGAAAACACTAACGTTTTTGTTTCTGATGCCTACTATGAGCCTACGTTTGGAGAAAACATACTTTCATTAAAAATTCCACTGAATGGAAATCACTCAGGATCTTACCTTGCGGCAAAGTTAAGCTTAAATTCTTTATCTCGTTTACTTGATAGAAGTTTTACAAGTAATGGTGGCTATTATCATATAATAGACGAAAATGGTAACTATATTGCAACATCAGATTCAGGTAATGAGGTAGCAATGGACTTTTCCTTTTATGAAGCAATGTCGGCCTTAGAATACTTGCCAGAATATTCAGAAGAACGATTTTTACTTGACGTTAAAAATCGCGATGCTGGAATGAGTGAGTACTCATATGCAGGAAATTATCGTAATATGTATTATATGTTTACAGGTATAAATGGCTGGCTTATGACAACCATTATTCCAAAAGAGGTTATTTATTCCTTTGCACGAAACCATCAGCGAATTACACTTTATTTACTTACTTCCATACTTGCAGCAATGGCTTTTGTATTTGTGTTACTTGCCTATATCGAAAAGAAAAATCAGGCAAAAGTAAAATTGATGTATGATTCTATAAAATCACTTGCAGAAAAAGCGCAAAAAATAATTGTTGAATGGGATTATAAAACGCACACACTAACATCCTTATCCGATTATAAATCGGTGTTTGGAAGGGATCTTATGCTTACCGATATTAGAAAAAATATAGCAAGTAGCAGTATATTCCACAAAGATGATACTTCGTTAGTAACAGATATGGCAAAACAAGTTAGACAGGGAGAAGCTATAACTAATGAGCGCATTAGAATACGGCATAAAAATGGTAACTATATTTGGTGTTCATTTGATTCTACCGTTGTAAAAAGTACAAAAGGCGAATTATTAAAAGCCTTTGCCTTTATTGAAAATATTGATGCTCAAATACGCCACACTGAAGAACTTAAAAATTCAGCTCAACGAGATGCTCTTACAGGCCTATACAATAAGGCCCAAACAGAAGAACTTATTATTCGCGAACTTGAAAACTTGGAAAATAAACTTGGCGCTCTATGCATTATCGACTTTGACAATTTTAAGCTTATTAACGATACCTTTGGACATCAAAAAGGCGATGATGTATTAAAAGAAGTAAGCGAAGGCTTACTCACTATTTTTAGAAGCGACGACATAATAGGGCGCATAGGTGGAGATGAGTTTTTTGCCTATATAAAACATATTGATACTATTGCAGCTGTTCAAAAAAAGGCAAAGACTGTATGCGAAACTCTTAAAAAAACCTATACAGGCCAAGAAGGAAGCGTAGAAATAACCTTTAGTATAGGAATAGCCCTTGCTCCTACACACGGCACTAGCTTTACCGATCTTTACAGCATTGCCGATAAAGCTATGTACAAGGTAAAAAACTCTGGCAAAAATAATTATTTAATTTATTCAGGCGACGAGTAGGGGGCACATGTGCATAAGCAAGCGTTCCAAAAACTTGTAAGTTTAAAAAGCTGCGGTAATTCTTGCGTCGATTTCATCGCTAATCTTTTTGATGTAACTGAAATCTTTCGACTATGCTCGAAAAAGTATGGATGAGTACACACAAATACACTAAATATTGCCTCTCGGTTTTGTACTCTCAAGCGTCCTTTCATCTAAACTCGCAATAGCTTCATCAATATACGCAATCATTTTATCCTTGTCGCTTAAATGCCCACTTATGGGAACTAAATTAAAATAATGGCTTCCAAAAAAATAAGCATCTTTTAATTCAAGAGATTGTAATAAAAGCTGCTCTTCTTTAAGCATTTCAAGTTCGGTAAGCTCTACATAGGTTCCCTCATTTGCAAATTTTTCAAGCTCACTTCCAGGTGTTACAGATGTTGGCATAACAGAAACCATGTACGGCTGTGTTTTGTTTAATAGGGTGGCTGTTTCTTTTACATTGAGCTCGCTATTACCCTTGCCCGCAACGCCAACCATTAACAGGGCATCGTAGCGAAGTCCTGCTTCATTAAGCTTTGTAAGCTGCTCGTAAGAATCTTTTACAGTAAAGCCTTTGTTCATAAGTGCAAGTGCTTTTTCGTTTCCGGTTTCAAGGCCTATATGTAAATCGTTATAACGATACTCTTTTAATAGTTTTAAGTCATCAACTGATTTATTAATAAGATTTTTAATTGATGTATAACAAGTAATTGTTTCAATTTCTGGAAAATACTGAATAATGAGCTTTGCAATAGCAATAAGCTTATCAGTACTTAGTACAAATGGCTCACCGTTTACAAGATAAAGCCTTGTAATATAGGCGCCGCTTTCTTTATACTCTTTTAGGTCTGCTTCTACATCTTCAAGGGGAGAAACTGCAAACGTTGTTTCTCGATACATGGTGCAAAAGCTACACTTATTGTGGGAGCATCCTATGGTTACTTCTAATAATGGTGTTTCTGCTTCCATTGGGTGGCGATAAACTTGTCCTGTAAAATGCATTTATTTTGTCTCCTTATTATTTTGTAACATAGTGTTAAAAAGTAATCAAGTATAAATATAATGCTTTGTGAAAAAAAAAGCAAGTGGTGAGAGTAAAGAATACGAAAAGTTAAAAAAGTCTTTTCAAAAACATAATTTTTTTATATAATCCTAAGCTATGAAAGATAATTTATTTCGCTATGGAACAACACAGCGCTTTATTACAGAAGCTGCCTCCTATGAAGGTTTAGAGCTTGCACGCGTTATTGCTCAGTATAAGGGGCTTTATAGAATTGTTACAAAAAACAATGAACTCTTAGCAGAAATATCTGGCAAAATGAGACACGATACAAGTGAACTAGCACTTTTTCCAACGGTGGGCGACTTTGTAATGATTTCTCATACACAAGAGCAAACTAATGCTACTATTCATCAAGTGCTAAGTAGAAAAAGCATGTTTACAAGAAAGGCTGTTGGACAAAAGGGCGAAGTACAGGTTATTTCTGCCAATATTGACACCGTTTTTATTTGTATGTCGCTCAATAACAATTATAATATAAGCCGACTTGAACGCTACCTTTCCGTTACGTGGGATAGTGGCGCTGTTCCAGTTATTGTGCTAACTAAAACCGATTTATGCGAAGACTTAGAGGATAAGCTCAAAGAAGTTGAAAGTGTGTCTGCCTTTTCAGATAT
>CAYJLQ010000184.1:0-3338 GCA_964370725.1 uncultured Treponemataceae bacterium | reverse complement strand
AATTAATAATGCATAATTAATAGGACATTTATCCAGTCAAGGACTCGTTTCATATACCACCAATTCTATTTCAGTGTGCACGCAATCGTTCATCAACATTGTGAGGATAATGTTAATTATTATCTATTAATTATTAATTATATTGTAGTGTATACAATTTATAATACAAGCTTTTATTTTTTAATAACTCTTGGTGTGATCCCTGTTCTACAATTCTACCCTTATGCATAACAATAATACTGTTAGAATGCTGTATAGTAGAAAGTCTGTGAGCCACTACAAGCGTTGTTCTTTTATTGGTAAGCTTAACAAGCGCTTTTTGAATTAGAATTTCTGTTTCGGTGTCTATGTTTGCAGTTGCTTCATCCAGTGTTAAAATGGTAGGAGTAAACGCGAGGGTGCGGGCAAATGACAAAAGCTGCCTTTGCCCAACTGAAAAAGAGGCACCCCTTTCAATTACTTCCTCATTGTATCCATTTTTGAACTTAGAAATAAATGAGTCAGCATTTACATATTTTGAAACTTTGATAACATCTTCATCACTAATACTTTCATCTTTTAATCGAATATTGCTTTTTACATCACCAGAAAATAAAAAAACATCCTGCATCATTTGTCCAATGTTTTTTCGCAAACTTGAAAGTTTTATATTTTTAATATTAATGCCATCTATTAAAATTTCACCCTTTTGTATATCATAATAGCGAGCAAGCAAATGTAATATTGTAGTTTTGCCAGAACCTGTGTTTCCAACAATTGCCACTTCATGGCCTTGAGGAACCTTAAACGAAACATCTTTAAGAACCCATTCATCTTCTTTGTAGGCGAACCATACATTTTTAAATTCAATGTCTCCTCTGATATTTGTAAGTTCAACTGCATTTTCAGCGTCTTCAATATCGCATTTTTCATCTAAAAGGGTAAAAATCTTTTCAGCTGCAGCTGAAGCTGATTGTATAACATTAAACTGTTCTGAAAACTCTTGAATTGGTTCAAAAAACTTACCTATATAGCGCTGAAAAATTACAATCGTACCAATGGTAATTTCATCAGCTAATACCATTTTTCCCCCAACCCAAATAAGCATTATTAATGAAATCATGTTAAAAATAAATGAAGTTGGGCTATAGATAGCGTGCATAGCTACTTGCTTAGAATAACCATTACGTAAGTTTTCTGTTTTTTCTCTAAATTTTTTTAATATCTTTTCTTCTACAGAAAAAATTTGAACGAGCTTAATGCCTGAAATGTGCTCTGAAACAAACGCATTTAATTCCGCTATTTTAACACGTATAGACCTATACACTCTTTTTGAAACATAGCCAAAAAATATTGTAGCTAAAATTATAAATGGAATAACTGAAAAGGTAATGAGCGAAAGTTGAACGTTATATAAGAGCATTGTAATAACTATTCCAACAAGCATACAAACACTCTTTACCATGTTTACAATTACATTTGTGTACATTTCATTTAAGGCTTCTACGTCGTTTGTTGCCCTCGTTACTAAAACACCCACGGGATTATTGGTAAAAAACTTCAATGAAAGTTTTTGCAAGTGTTTAAAAACATCGAGCCTTACACTTAAAATAATTTTTTGCCCAATATAGCCAAGAATAATGGTTTGCACGTAGGTTAATAGTGCACTTATTATTACTATACCAAAATATTGTGAAGCTAAAGAAATTATTCTTGCTCCCATTGCGCTATCTTTAGTCGATGCGTTTTCAATAATTGTATCCGTAGCAGTACCTAAAATAATTGGCTGGTACAGTTCAAGTGCAACAATTATAATTATAAGAAAAAAGCAAAGGATAAACCATGCATATTGAGGCTTTGCATAATCAAGCATTCTTGAGAGTGTTTTTTTGTTGTACATAGAAGATTTGTTGCTTGCTTTTTTGTCCATGTTATTCTTCTTCGTTTATATTTTTTTCTAACAATTGTTTTTGATAGAGATTATAATAAAAGCCTTTTTGCGCAATAAGTTCCTTATGCGAGCCTTTTTCAATTATTTTACCTTCATCTAGCACAATGATAGTGTGTGCTTTTTGTACTGCAGAAATCCTATGAGCAATAATTATAGTTGTTTTTTTCTTGCGTAATTCTTTTAAGCGGGTAAGTATTTTTTCTTCGGTGTCGGTATCAACAGCGGAAAGTGAATCATCCAATATAAGAATGGTACTATCTTTTAATAACGCACGTGCTATTGCAACCCTTTGTTTTTGTCCACCTGAAAGCGTAACACCTCGCTCTCCAACAATGGTATCATACCCATCTGTAAACTCTAAAATATTTTCGTGAATACAGGCTTGCTCTGCAGCTTCTTGTATTTGTTCAAAAGAAAAATCGGCGCCACTAAATGAAATGTTATTTTTTATTGTATCAGAAAATAAAAATGTGTCTTGTGGCACATAGGCTATGTTTTCCCTTAGGTTTTTAATTGGAATATCCATTAAATCTTTGCGACTTATAATTACAGAATCTTTTTTAATGTTATATAAGTGTAGAAGCACATTTACTAGTGTAGTTTTACCGCTACCTGTTCTTCCAACTATTCCAAGTGTTTCACCATCTTTTATAGAAAAGGATATATTGCTAAGAACCTCATTGTCTGTTTCTGGGTACGTAAACGACAAATTTTTTACTTCAATGTCACCATTAAAATTTTCAAGGTTTTTTGCGTGTTCGCTGTCTTGTATTTCAACTTCTTCGTGCAACACTGACTCAACCCTTTTTAATGCAGCTGACCCTCTCGTAATGTTGTTCATAGCCATACCTATAGCAATCATCGGCCACACTAGCATACCTAAGTATTCAAAAAAAGCGATAAGACTACCAATGCTCATAGTTCCTTGCGAAGTTATGTATCCGCCGTAACCAATAGCTATTGCCAAGGCCATGCCAGATATGGTTCTCATTAAGGGTCGCATTGCAGCTTCCAACTGCATAAGCTTCATGTTGCTTTTCAAATATGCATTGTTAACGATATTAAAAGCTTCAATTTCTTTTTCTTGCTGCACAAAGGCCTTAATAACTCTAACCCCAGATATGTTTTCTTGCATAAAATCAGATATAGTAGAAAAGGCTTCTTGCTTATGCGTAAACCGCTTAAAAAGTTTTTTTCCTAAGCCTGCAGTAATCATCGCTATGAGTGAAAGTGGAATGAGCACCGCAATGGTAAGGCTAACATTAATGTTTACAAACATGTTAAAAAGCGTTAAAGCGAGGAGTGTAATAACATCGGTAATAAGCAAAATCCCTGGCCCCATAGAGTTTCGAACAGCCTCTAAATCGTTTGTAATGTGCGCCATTATTTCGCCAGTCTTATGCTTGTT